>NZ_MOMO01000191.1:0-69905 GCF_009933855.1 Pseudomonas sp. SG-MS2
GTGCGGAGCCGCCGCTGCTGCCGCCACCACCACCGCTGCCTGCGGCGGCGGCAGCGCCGCCAACGCCCAGCAGGCTCAGCCCGGCAATCGCCCAGGTCGGGGTTTCGCTGCCCGCGACGCCGATGCCTGCGACCAGTTCATCGAGGGAGGCGACTTCCTCGAAGGTGAAACCGGTGAAGGCCTCGGCATCGTAGTTGGCGTGCCACAGGGTGCCGTCTTCGCCGACGAAGACCATGTCACTGCCGACACCCGCCTGGTCCACGGCAAAGAAGTTGCCGACGGTGACCTTTTCACCCGATTTGAGAGTGACGATCAGGTCCTGACCCCGTCGGGTCACGGTTGCCACCTGGTCGGGCGCAACGGGCATCTGCACCACGCCTGGGCTGTTGAGCGTGATATTGCCCCAGGCATTCTGGGTGGCGACGGTGGTTTGCTTGTCGGCGACGACGATGTTGTCCATGGATGCTCCCTGCTGGTGTGCGGTACACAGGGTCGGCGTGGGCGATCCTGCTGGCGCAACCGCTTGTGCAGGAGCACGCAGCCCGGCCGTATGGCCCTGTTACCGGTGGTAAGGGAGATATAGCAGCGCAACGGAAAGCAACCAGAGGCTTTCTGGGTTAATCCTTTGGTAGGAAACGCGTCTAGCGCAGGCCCAGGCGCCGAGCCAAGCGGTTTAAATTGGCGCGATCCAGGCCCAGTTCGCGTGCGGCGGCGGCCCAGTTGTCCTGATGGCGCTGCAGGCAGGCATCGATGATCTGGCGTTGGTAGCCGTCGACCGCTTCGCGCAAGCCACCTTCGGCCAGCGACGGCGCCGGCAGGGGGGCAGGGGAGGGGGCCTGTGCCACGCTCGCCAGGGTACGCAGGTCCAGGTCACTGGCTTGCAGGGTAAGGATGCGTGGCCGGTCCGGGTGCTGGCCCATGGCCTTGAGGGCCGAGCGGCCAATGAGGTGTTCCAGTTCGCGCACGTTGCCTGGCCAGTCGTAGGCCAGTAGCGCCGCTTGCGCTTCATTGCTCAGGCGCAGGCTGTTCAGGCCCAGTCGTGATCGATTCTGTTCGAGGAAGTAGCCTGCCAATAGCAGCACATCGCGCCCACGCTCGCGTAGCGGCGGCACCTGCAGCGGGTACACGCTCAGGCGGTGATAGAAGTCGGCGCGGTAGTTGCCGTTGCGCACCTCAGCGGCAAGGTCGCGGTTGGTTGCTGCGATCAGGCGCACATCCACTGTGTGTTCGCGGTCTGAGCCCAGGCGCTGCAGTTGCCCGCTTTGCAATACCCGCAGCAGCTTTGCCTGCACCGCCAGCGGCAGTTCGCCCACTTCGTCGAGAAACAGCGTGCCGCCGTTGGCCAGTTCGAACTTGCCGCGACGCTCACCGTGGGCGCCGGTAAAGGCCCCGCGCACATGGCCGAACAGTTCGCTTTCCACCAGCGTGTCGGGCAGCGCGGCGCAGTTGAGGCTGATCAGGGGCTTGTTGGCGCGGTGGCTGGCCTGGTGCAGGGCCTGGGCCACCAGTTCCTTGCCCACGCCAGTTTCGCCGGTGATCAGCACGGTCAGGTCGCTACCGCCAACCAGGCGTATTTCATCCAGCAGGCGCTTGTGCGCCGGGCTTTGGCCAATCAGCTCTTTGTCCTGGCCGCTGGCCTGGCGATAGATTTCGGCGCGCTGGTGCTCATCCTCGGCGCGCAGTGCCAGGTGCTCGATGCGTTCGGCCACCGTGACCGTGGCGGCTGCCAGGCTGGCGAAGGCCTGCAGGGCATCGAGCTCCAGGCTTTGGAACTGGCCCGGGGTGAGGGCATCGAGCGTTACCAGGCCCCATGGGCGCTCGTCGACCATCAGCGGGCAGCCCATGCAGTCATGCACGTGAAGGTCGACGTCGTGGGCATTGACCAGGCCGTCATAGGGGTCGGGCAGCTGGGAGTCGCTGGGAAAGCGGGTGGGCTCGGCGCGGCTGAGCAAAACCTGGAAGCGCGGATGCTCGCTGACTTTGAAGCGCCGGCCCAGGGTATCGGCAGACAAACCGTCGACAGCCAATGGCACCAGCCATTCGCCATCGAGCCGCAGCAGTGCAGCGGCATCGCAGGGCAGCAAGCCGCGCATGGCTTGTAGCAGGCGGCGGTAGCGTTCCTCTTCGGGCAGGTCACGGGACAGGTCGCTGACCAAGGGGAGCAGGGCGGTGAGCAGCGGCTTTGCAGTCATAAGGACTCCTGTTGGTCCAAATGACTATACGCCGTGCCTGGTCGTTTTGACATGTACTTAGCCAACATACTGATTTTATTGATATTTAAGTTTGGCACGAATACTGATACTGCACATGCAACCATTCGAAGCCTCTGGCTCAGGAGTTGTTGCAATGCTCAATGCCGAACAACGTGCAATCATCAAAGCCACTGTCCCGCTGCTGGAAACCGGTGGAGAGGCGCTGACCACCCACTTCTACAAATTGATGCTCAGTGAGTATCCGCAAGTGCGCCCACTGTTCAACCAGGCGCATCAGGCCAGTGGCGACCAGCCGCGCGCCCTGGCCAACGGCGTGCTGATGTACGCCCGGCACATCGACCAGTTGGAACAGCTCGGCGGCCTGGTCGGC
Organism: Pseudomonas sp. SG-MS2; assembly: GCF_009933855.1. Classification (NCBI taxonomy): domain Bacteria; kingdom Pseudomonadati; phylum Pseudomonadota; class Gammaproteobacteria; order Pseudomonadales; family Pseudomonadaceae; genus Pseudomonas; species Pseudomonas sp. SG-MS2. The sequence continues at coordinate 2,584 of NZ_MOMO01000191.1, forward strand.
CAGATCATCAACAAGCATGTCGCCTTGCAGATCCTGCCGGAGCATTATCCGATCGTCGGCAGCTGCCTGCTGCGTGCCATCGAGGAGGTGCTCGGCAAGGAGATCGCCACTGCAGAGGTGATCGCTGCCTGGGGCGCGGCCTATGGGCAGTTGGCCGAGATCCTCATTGGCGCCGAGGAAGGCCTCTACAAACAGAAGGAAGAGGCTGCCGGTGGCTGGCGCGGTACCCGCGAATTCCGCCTGGTACGCCGCGAGCAGGAAAGCAGCGAGATCGTTTCGTTCTACTTCGCTCCTGTCGACGGCAAACCGGTGCTCAAGGCTGAACCGGGCCAGTACATCGGCTTGCAGCTGTTCATCGACGGCGCCGAGCAGCGTCGCAATTATTCGCTGTCGGCCTTGTGCGATGGCAAGCAATACCGCATCAGCGTCAAGCGTGAGGCGGGCGGCAAGGTGTCCAACTACCTGCATCATGAAATGATGGTCGGCAGTACCGTGCAACTGTTCCCGCCGTCTGGTGACTTCACCCTTGCCGCCAGTGACAGGCCGCTGGTGCTGATCAGCGGTGGTGTCGGCATCACACCGACCCTGGCCATGCTCGAGGCGGCCCTTGAAACCAAGCGACCGGTGCATTTCATCCACTGTGCGCGCAATGCAGGGGTGCATGCATTCCGTGGCTGGGTCGATGGGCTGGCCGAGCGTCACCCGCAGCTCAAGCGCTTTTATTGCTATGCCGAGGATGATGGTTCGCACGACGCCAATGCGGTGGGGCAGTTGAGCCAGGAACTTTTGGCTGAATGGATGCCGGGTGAGCGTGACGTGGATGCGTACTTCCTCGGGCCCAAGAGCTTCATGGCGGTGATCAAGCGTCACCTTAAAGAGCTGGGTGTGCCCCAGCAGCAGAGCCGCTACGAGTTCTTCGGGCCGGCGACAGCTCTGGAGTGATGTGCTGACTGTTCGGACCCCATCGCCGGCAAGCCGGCCCCCACAGGTACGCTGGCGTACCTGTGGTTTCTGGGCTGCTTTGCATATAAAGGAAAGATGAACCGCGCCAGCCATCTTTCATCGTTAATCGTCCTTTAATCACTCTATCCTTCACTCCCGGGTGTCGAGGGGCTCGCCCCTGCGCGGCGCCCGGGCAGCCGCTTTTTTACCGGCCGGCGTTGAACCGATGTCACGCCTGCCGGTCTCAAGCCCACTCCGGATAGCCCTCGCAGTGCTGTCTTGCCGCTTCCTCGACACGCTAACGGTCAGACCTGCGTGTAGACTTGCGCCAGGCAGGTGGACCACGCTGCCCCTATCCATCGAAGGAACCGGCAATGAACGAACAAACATCGCGCCTGAATCGGGAACGGCGCTTTCTGGTGCTGCTGGGGGTGATCTGTCTCGCCCTGATCGGTGGCGCTTTGTACATGCAGGTGGTGCTCGGCGAAGCCCCCTGCCCACTGTGCATCCTGCAACGTTATGCCCTGCTGTTCATCGCCGTGTTTGCCTTCATCGCCGCCGCGATGCCCGGGCGGCGCAGCCTGACGTTGTTCGAAGGGCTGGTGGTGCTGAGCGCAATTGGCGGAATCGTTGCGGCCGGCAACCATGTGTATATACTCGCCAACCCCATGGTCAGTTGCGGTATCGATACCCTGCAGCCGATCGTCGACGACCTGCCGCTGGCCAAGCTCTGGCCGCTCGCATTCCAGGTCGACGGTTTCTGCAGCACGCCATACCCGCCGATCCTCGGTTTGTCCCTGGCGCAATGGGCACTGATGGCGTTCGTGCTGACGGCCATCCTGGTTCCGCTGGGCATCTACCGCAATCGGCGCCAGCCTTAGACATAAGTCCCGAATTTGCTGTGGTCTTTTGCACCCACAGAGAAGAGGGAAAAGTCGCCTCCCGCTTGATCCAGATCAACCACAAAGCCTTGCGCAGTGCGGGTTTGAGGCCTATCAAGCGGGGTGCGACAAACTGTCGCGAAGTTGAATTTTTGACCAGTATTGTTACGTATTCTGTAAAAGACTGTTGCTCAATAAGTCATAGTCAAGGGTTGGCGACCTCACTACAATCGCCCCCAATTTCCGTTCGGCACTGCTTGCGAGTCGCAGGATTGAAGGAAGCCCCAGCGCTTTCTTTTGCTGACTTCGTCAAGTTTCGCCCAGCGGCGATACCGGGCGGATACCCCTCCGCGTTTTCCCGCACCAAATGGACTTGGTCTGAAGTACAGGCCTGTTGCCTACGAAACCATAAGCACCGCTAACACGCTTGAGCCAAGGTCCTGCAGTCGGACCCCAGGCAGGAGCGTATTCGGGCGCGAAATGCCTCACTTGGCAGGACGAAGTGTTGGCTACCAAAACACAAATTGCATTGAAGCAAGCTGATCTAGAGGTCGTGAGATGAGTAAAAAGCGTTACCCCAGACTGTTTGGCATATTGCCCTTTTTAGGCATGCTTTTACTCAGCGGGTGCAACTGGACCCTGCTCGACCCGAAAGGTCAGGTCGGCATTGAGCAAAAGAACCTCATCCTCATCGCTACCGGCCTGATGTTGCTGGTGGTGATCCCGGTCATCATCATGACCGTGGCCTTCGCCTGGAAGTACCGTGCTTCCAACAAGGCTGCCACCTACACCCCGGACTGGTCGCACTCGACCAAGATCGAGGCTGCGGTGTGGATCATCCCGATCCTGATCATCATTGCCCTGGGTTATGTCACCTACAAGTCCACCCACAAGCTGGACCCATACCGTCCGCTGGATTCGGACGTGAAGCCGATCCAGATCGACGTGGTCGCACTGGACTGGAAGTGGCTGTTCATCTACCCGGAGCAGGGCATCGCAACGGTCAACAAGATCAACTTCCCGGCTAACACCCCGGTCAACTTCCGCGTCACCTCCGACGCCGTGATGAACTCGTTCTTCATCCCGGGCCTGGGCGGCCAGATCTACGCCATGGCCGGCATGACCACCAAGTTGCACCTGATCGCCAACGAAAACGGCGTGTTTGACGGTATCAGCGCCAACTACAGCGGTGCTGGCTTCACCGGCATGAAATTCAAGGCTACTGCCACTTCCCAGGAAGACTTCGACAAGTGGGTCGCCGAAGTGAAGCAGTCGCCTCTGAAACTGGGCAAGGCCGAGTACGAAGCACTGGCCAAACCTAGCGAATACAACCCAGTCGCGCTGTACAGCGAGGCGCCAGCGGAGCTGTTCCAGACCATCGTCGACAAGTACGAAGGCATGAACCGCGGCAAGCCGGTCCACGAAGAAGCAGGCAGCAAAGATCTGGCCACCACCACGGGTGTGGAATCGAGTACGCAACCAGCTGCCGGTGCAGAGGAGTAAGAGATGTTCGGTAAATTAAGCCTGGAGGCGATACCCTATCACGAGCCGATAGTCATGGTGACGCTTGCCATGATCGCGCTCGGCGGTATCGCTGTCGTCGGCCTTATCACCTATTTCCGCAAGTGGACCTACTTGTGGACCGAGTGGCTGACCACGGTCGACCACAAGAAAATCGGGGTGATGTACATCATCGTCGCGATGGTCATGCTGCTGCGCGGCTTTGCCGACGCCATCATGATGCGTACCCAGCTGGCTGCTGCTACCGGCGGCTCCGAAGGCTACCTGCCGCCTGAACACTATGACCAGATCTTCACCGCTCACGGTGTGATCATGATCATCTTCATGGCGATGCCGTTCTTCACCGGCCTGATGAACCTTGCGGTTCCTCTGCAGATCGGTGCACGTGACGTTGCCTTCCCGTTCCTGAACTCCCTGAGCTTCTACCTGCTGCTGGCAGGCGTGCTGCTGGTCAACATCTCGCTGGGCGTTGGTGAATTCGCCAAGACCGGCTGGGTTGCCTATCCGCCGCTCGCGGGCATTCAGTACAGCCCTGGGGTGGGTGTCGACTACTACATCTGGGCGCTACAGCTATCCGGATTGGGTACGACGCTAACCGGTGTGAACTTCCTCGTCACCGTGATGAAGATGCGCGCACCTGGCATGAAACTGATGGACATGCCGATCTTCACCTGGACCTGCACCTGGGCCAACGTGCTGATCGTCGCTTCCTTCCCGATCCTGACCGCTGCACTCGCACTGCTGACTGTTGACCGTTATCTGGACTTCCACATTTTCACCAACGAGCTTGGTGGGAACCCGATGATGTACGTCAACCTGTTCTGGGCGTGGGGTCACCCTGAGGTTTACATCCTGATCCTGCCGGCCTTCGGCGTGTTCTCGGAAGTGACTTCGACCTTCTCCGGCAAGCGTCTGTTCGGCCACCACTCGATGATCTACGCATCGGGCGCGATCGCCATCCTGGGCTTTGCCGTATGGCTGCACCACTTCTTCACCATGGGTGCCGGCGCCAGCGTCAACACCTTCTTCGGCCTGGCGACGATGCTGATCTCCATTCCGACGGGTGTGAAGCTGTTCAACTGGCTGTTCACCATGTACCAGGGCCGTGTGCGCTTCACCGCACCGATGATGTGGACCCTGGGCTTCATGATCACCTTCTCCATTGGTGGCATGACCGGCGTTCTGCTGGCTGTTCCAGGTGCTGACTTCGTGCTGCACAACAGCCTGTTCGTTATCGCTCACTTCCACAACGTGATCATCGGTGGTGCGGTATTCGGCTACATTGCCGGCTTCGCCTTCTGGTTCCCGAAAGCCTTCGGCTTCACCCTGAACGAGAAGTGGGGCAAAGCTGCCTTCTGGTTCTGGATCTCGGGCTTCTACGTTGCGTTCATGCCGCTGTATGCCCTGGGCTTCATGGGCATGACCCGTCGTCTGAACCACTCCGACAACCCGCTGTGGGAACCCTACCTGTACGTTGCCGTCGTCGGCGCCGTGCTGATCCTGTTCGGTATCGCTTGCCAGCTGATCCAGATCTACGTTTCGGTCCGCGACCGCAACCAGAACCTGGACGTGACCGGCGACCCATGGGGCGGCCGTACCCTGGAATGGTCGACTTCGTCGCCACCTCCGTTCTACAACTTCGCCCACATGCCTGAGAAAGTTGGCCTGGACTGCTGGCACGAAGCCAAGGAAGCCGGTGTTGCCTACAAGGCACCGAGCAAGTACGAGCCGATCCACATGCCGAGCAACACTGCTACCGGCTTGTTCATGGGCCTGTTCCTGACCGTCTTCGGCTTCGCCTTCATCTGGCACATCTGGTGGCTGGTGGGCGCGAGCCTGGTTGCGACCATCGCTGTCTTCGTTCGCCACGCTGCGCGTGACGACCAGGGCTACATGGTTCCGGCCGAAGAAGTGGCGCGCATCGAAGGCGAGCGCATGAAAGCGCTGGCCAAAGCAGGTGCTCTGCCTGCCGGCGCACGTGTCGAATCGTTTGAGCGGGTGTAATCAATGTCCAGTCAAGTAATCCACGGCGCTGCTCATGGTCACGACCATGGGCACGACGATCACCACCACGACTCGGGCCAGATGACCGTACTCGGTTTCTGGCTGTACCTGATGACCGACTGCATCCTGTTTGCGTCGCTCTTCGCCACCTACGCGGTGCTGTCCGGCAGTTTTGCCGGCGGCCCGTCGGGTCATGACATCTTCCAGCTCGATTTCGTAGCTGTAGAAACGCTGTTCCTGCTGCTGTCCTCGATCACCTTCGGCTTCGCCATGCTGAAGATGTTCGACGGCAAGAAAGCAGGCGTGCTGGGCTGGTTGGCAGTGACCTTCCTGTTCGGCGCTGCGTTCATCGCGATGGAAATCTACGAGTTCCATCACCTGATCGCTGAGGGCTACGGCCCGCAGCGCAGTGGCTTCCTGTCGGGCTTCTTCGCCCTGGTAGGCACCCACGGCCTGCACGTGACCGCCGGCCTGATCTGGATGGCAATCATGATGTACCAGATCAACAAGCACGGCATCACGCCGACCGCCAAGACCCGCATGAGCTGCCTGAGCCTGTTCTGGCACTTCCTGGACGTGGTCTGGATCTGCGTATTCACCGTCGTTTACCTGCTGGGGGTTCTGTAATGGCTAACGCACACGACACTCATCACGAAGGTAACCACGGCAGCGTGAAGTCCTACATGATCGGCTTTGTACTGTCGATCATCCTGACCGCGATCCCGTTCGGCCTGGTGATGTACCCGAGCCTGCCGAAGAACCTGACCGTCCTGATCGTGGTGGCCATGGCCGTCATCCAGGTGGTAGTGCACCTCGTGTACTTCCTGCACATGGACCGCTCGAAAGAGCAGCGTTCCAACGTGTCGACGTTCCTGTTCACCACCATGGTGATTGCACTGCTGGTCGGCCTGTCGCTGTGGATCATGTTCAGCATCCACTACGAAATGATGGCCAAGTGAGGTAAGACTGCATGTCCGTTAAGCACTTTATCCAAATCACCAAACCGGGGATCATTTTCGGTAACGTGCTTTCCGTGGCAGGCGGTTTCTTCCTTGCCTCGAAGGGCCATGTAGACTTCGCCCTGTTCCTGGCGGTGGTAATAGGTACGTCCCTGGTGGTTGCGTCCGGTTGCGTGTTCAACAACTGCATCGACCGCGACATCGATATCAAGATGGAACGTACCAAGAACCGCGTCATGGTCCAGGGCGGCATGTCGCTGACCCTCGCGCTGGTCTACGCCACCCTCCTCGGGGTGGCGGGCTTCAGCCTGCTGTATGTCCAGGCCAACCCGCTGGCGGCGTTCTGTGCGCTGATCGGGTTCATCGTCTACGTCGGTTTCTACAGCCTCTGGCTGAAGCGCAAATCGGTGCACGGCACCTTGGTTGGCAGCCTGTCCGGTGCCATGCCTCCGGTGATCGGCTACTGCGCCGTGAGCAACAGCTTCGACCTGGCGGCAGTGACCCTGCTGGTGATGTTCAGCCTGTGGCAGATGCCGCACAGCTTCGCGATCGCAATCTTCCGCTTCAAGGATTACAGCGCCGCCAACATTCCGGTCCTGCCGGTGGCACGTGGCATCCTCGCGGCCAAGAAGCAGATCGTGCTGTACGTGCTGGCCTTCGTGCTCGCTACCCTGATGCTCACCCTCGGCGGTTACGCCGGCCTCGGCTACCTGGCCGTGGCAGCTGCCATGGGCCTGTACTGGCTGTACATGGCCTGGGGTGGTTACAAGGCCGAGGACGACAGCAAGTGGGCCCGCAAGGTGTTCGGCTTCTCCATCCTCACCGTTACCGCCCTGAGCGTGATGATGGGTGTGGACAGCCAGACCGCTGCGGACGTGCTGATGACCTACGCACGCTGATACAGTCGCCTGTTACACGAAAACCCCGGCCATGTGCCGGGGTTTTTTTTCGATTCTGGCCCTATCATCGGCTTGGAAACATAAATCTCTGGTTTTCAAAAAATACATCTGAAAAGTTCTAACAAAACAGGATTATGTCCTTTACAGTCATGCTGTTTCGGCATTATCTTCTGATCCAGGCCGCCACATCGGCCAGCGTCGCTCGGACGGTTCCGGGCGCTTACGTACTCAGAGGAAACCATGGCCGACCAAGGTTCGCCGCGCCGCTTTGCGCGCATCGATCGTCTCCCCCCCTACGTGTTCAACATCACTGCCGAGCTCAAGATGGCTGCCCGCCGCCGTGGCGAGGACATCATCGACCTGAGCATGGGCAACCCCGATGGCGCTACCCCGCCGCACATCGTCGAGAAGCTGGTGCAGGTTGCCCAGCGTGATGACACCCATGGCTACTCAACCTCTCGCGGCATCCCGCGGCTGCGCCGTGCCATTTCCAACTGGTACAAGCAGCGCTATGAGGTCGACATCGACCCGGAAAGCGAAGCCATCGTCACCATCGGCTCCAAAGAGGGCCTGGCGCACCTGATGCTCGGTACCCTCGACCACGGCGACACCGTGCTGGTGCCCAACCCGAGCTACCCGATCCATATCTACGGCGCAGTGATCGCCGGTGCCCAGGTGCGTTCGGTGCCGCTGGTGCCCGGTGTCGACTTCTTCAATGAACTCGAGCGGGCGATCCGCGAGTCCATCCCCAAGCCGAAGATGATGATCCTCGGCTTCCCGTCCAACCCCACTGCCCAATGCGTGGAGCTGGACTTCTTCGAGCGCGTGGTGGCCTTGGCCAAGCAGTATGACGTGCTGGTGGTGCACGACCTGGCCTACGCCGATATCGTCTACGACGGCTGGAAGGCACCGTCGATCATGCAGGTACCGGGTGCCAAGGACATTGCCGTGGAGTTTTTCACGCTGTCCAAGAGCTACAACATGGCCGGCTGGCGGATCGGTTTCATGGTCGGCAACCCTGAGCTGGTCAGCGCCCTGGCGCGAATCAAGAGCTACCACGACTACGGCACGTTCACGCCCTTGCAGGTCGCGGCGATCGCGGCGCTCGAAGGTGACCAGCAGTGTGTGCGCGACATTGCCGAGCAGTACCGCCAGCGCCGCAACCTGTTGGTCAAAGGCCTGCACGAGCTGGGCTGGATGGTCGAAAACCCCAAGGCGTCGATGTATGTCTGGGCCAAGATACCCGAGCAGTACGCCCACCTGGGGTCGTTGGAATTTGCCAAGAAGCTGCTGGCTGAAGCCAAGGTGTGTGTCTCGCCGGGCATCGGTTTTGGCGATTACGGTGATGACCACGTGCGCTTCGCCCTGATCGAAAACCAGGACCGGATTCGCCAGGCGATACGGGGCATCCGGCAGATGTTCCGGGCTGATGGCCTGAGCCGCAAATAGTGCAGTTTCAGGGGCCGCCATGCGGCCCCTGATGTTTGCCGGATCGACGGCAAACTATTTTTCGTTGCCCCTCTTCTCAGCCGACCTGGCTTCGATTACAAATGGCGCCGCGGGCCAGCCCCGATAACAATAACCTTCCCCTTCCGTGCCATCATGTCCGAATACAACCCTTGCCTTGACTGCGGCGCCTGCTGCGGGTACTTCCGTGTGTCCTTCTTCTGGGGCGAATGCCAGTCAGCCGGTGGCGTTGTGCCCGATGACCTGGTGGTGCAGATCAACCCAACCCGGGTAGCCATGATCGGCACCGATGCCAAGCCGTGCCGCTGCGTCAGCCTCAAGGGCGAGATCGGCACCGAGGTGGCGTGCACCATTTACGCCAACCGTTCCAGCCCTTGCCGTGAGTTCGAAGCGTCGTGGGAGGGGGGCGTACACAACCCCAGTTGCGACGATGCACGTGCTGCTTATGGTTTGCCGCCGCTGACGCCACCGGGGGCCAACGAGCCGCATTGGCCGGATGATGGGGCCGAGGTGGCCTGACCACCGGCGACACGGTCATCGTAGGAACGGCCTTGTGTTGCGAAAGGGTGCGAAGCGCCCTCAGGATTTTAGCGTCGCCACAGGTATCGCTGGGGCCGCTTTGCGGCCCTTTCGCGACACAAGGCCGCTCCTACAACAATCGCATCGCCAATCATGTGTAAGAAGTTTCTGAACCTGAAACCAAATGCTTCAGAAAGACGGGCTTGGCGAATTATCCTACGATCCCTGTCGGATGCCGTCTGATAGGCAAGCCTGTACCTCATAGGTAACTTTTCGCGGTCGCTGTGGTTTGGCGACCGGGTGTGAGAAGCCTGTAGTTTGAGATCGCTTGCCAGATATGGCAGCCGTGCGCGTGCAGGCTTCGGTCTGGCCGTGGTGATCTCGGACACGGTCTTCTCACCTCGCGCATGGCTGCCACCCAATCTGTGAGAAGGATGTGAGTGGTTGCTTCTGAAAACTCTACCGAGAAGTGACTATGAAAAAGCTCGTACCCGATCCACCCGACAGCTTCCCTATTCCCTACATCTCGATAATCGCCGACCTTTCCCTTGAAGACGCCAAGGCCCATGCCGCCGCGCTAATGGACAGCCTTTCGCGCACCATCGAGCTGTACCTCAGCACCGTGGGCGAAGACCAACGCAAGGTGGTGCTGGATAACATGGGCATCCACACCGAGCTCCTGCGGGCCCTTTTCGGCCATATGAGCACGTTGGAGAGGGCGCATGAGTGATGACCTGAAAGCGCGAACCACGGTTGGCCAAGAGACGTTTCTCGATCTGTATGCCATCCAGCCGGGAGTGCCGCTCGATCACGCGTTTGACGAACTGTCCGTTCTGCTTGGGTGCATTCGGCACTTGAGTGAGGAAGCCGAGATGGAGGGCAACCTCGTTGCCGGCAGCGCCGCGCGCATTCTAAGTGCCATGGCCAAGGCGCTGATCAATGACATGGAAATGGGCTTGAACCGCGGGGCCTGAAGCGTGTTCGCCCAGCGCACTTGAGATCGAGCGCCGCCCGCGCGGCGCTCAGTCTTCAATACCCCCTGAAACACCAGGCATGCCCCAGCCCTCCCACATGACGTTAAACTGTCATTTCCCCAGCAATGGACAGGAGATGCGGCGTGACCCCACCCCGAAGTTTCCCCACCGACCTCTGCCTCGACAGCCCGCGCCTGCAGTTGCGCCCGATGCGCCACGCCGATGCCCAGCAATGGCTGACGATCATGGCCGACCCCGAGGTCATGCGCTATTGGCACCATGCCCCCTGGCAAGACCTGGCCGAGGCACAAAGCGCCCTGGCTGCCGACCGCGAGGCCTATGCCAATGGTGACCAGCTCAAGCTGGGCATGTACCGCCGTGACACTGGCGAACTGATCGGCATGGTCCAGCTGTTCAACATCGATGACACCTCCCGCCGTGGCGAGATCGGCTATTGCCTGGCCAGCGCAGTGCAGGGCAGGGGCTACATGGACGAGGCACTGACCTGCTTCATCGACTACCTCGCCCATACCCTGCACATGCGCCGCCTGGAGGCCGAGATCGACCCGCGCAACAATGGCTCGGCACGTACGCTGGAGCGCCAGGGCTTCGTCCTTGAAGGCACGTTGCGCGCACGCTGGTGCGTGGCGGGTGAGTTGTCCGACTCGGGCATCTACGGCTTGTTGCTCGAGCCACCCGTTGCATGACGGCTTTTTACCTCACCTTCAGCCTTGCCCTGTATTTGCTCGGCCTGTGTTTCGATGGCGCGCTGATGAGCGCCGGCAGGCACATGCCGGCCTTGCAGATGTTGCTGTACGGGCCATGGGGCGTTCCGTTCGGGCTGTTTCAGTGGTTTGCCAACCCGCTACTGGCAATCGCAGTCCTTGCCCACCGGCGTTTCCGCCGCCTGGCGCTGCTAGCCGGGTTGGCTGCGTTGTACCTGGCGGCCAGCAGCTTTGGCATCGAACGGCTGCCGGATAACATCAGCTACGCGTTTCAGGACCGTACGGGCTTTGGTGCCGGTTTTTACCTTTGGCTGGCGTCTATCGTGGTGTTCTGCGCAGGGCAGGCATGGCATGTCTGGAAGGCGCGCAGTGCACAGGACATGCCGGGCTGGCGCTGGCTCGACGTGGCGCTGATCGCAGCACTGGCGCTGGCGTTGTATGCCGCCACGCAAATGCCGTCGCTGCGCTTTGTGCCGGGCAAGGTACTGATGCCTCCTGAGCAGCCGCAGGCGTTTTGATATTGACCAGGAGATGGTGATGAACAAGCAGTATCTGATGGGGTTGGCCTTGGCATGTTGCATGCCTGTGGCAATGGCCGAGGACAACTCGCCGAGCTATACCCAGTGCATGGACAAGGCTTCCAGTACGCTGGCCATGAGCAGTTGCATCCAGGCCGAAACCCAGCTGCAGGATGCGCGGTTGAACCGGGTTTACAAGCAACTGATGGGCAAGCTCGAAGCGGAGCCGAAGAAGAGCTTGCGCGATGTTCAGCGCCAGTGGATCGCTTACCGTGATGGCAACTGCAAGTTCCACGTGCAAGCCAGCGGCGGGACGATGGCCCAGCTCGAAGGCGGGATGTGTGGGCTGGACATGACCCGCGAGCGGGCGGCAGAGCTGGAGCGGGTGCTCAGCCCTGGGCAGTGATGTTGCCTGTGCGGGCGCCATCGCTGGCAAGCCAGCTCCCACAGGTACAGCGCAGAACTCAAGAACTGCGCGGCCCCTGTAGGAGCTGGCTTGCCGGCGATGGGCCGCAAGCGGCCCCTAGCGCTTGCGAGCCTTGAGGTACTCGCGCACCTGCACAGCATCCCCTGCAAACTCCACCCGGTCCGCCTTGGCATCACGCTGGTAGGCATACATCGGGTCGTAGTATTCCTTCAGCAAGCCCTCGATCCACCCCCGGTGCAGATCGATGCCACCGCTGCGCTGCTGCTCATCCAGCGCCAGGCGCATGATCTCGGACAGGCGCTGGTAGCGCTCGCCACCCAGGCGCTTGTGAATGTTGCTCATACTCTGCAGCAGGCGCTCAGTGAACAGCCGGCGCCCGAGTTCTTCGCCATGTAGCGCGACGAACTCGGCGCACAGGTTGACCACGTAGTCACGCAGAATGCGTTCGACACGGTTTTCGAAGCTGTCTTCCAGCCACACCAGCGGGTATTGCTGCATGCCCTGGTACAGCTCCAGCGGCACGGTGCAGCTGCCGACAATACGGCCCTCGTCCTCCAGCACGAACTGCTCGATACCACGTGCGCGTTTCTTCAGCACGTCGATGGCCAGCTTGTTCTCGAAGTCGATCTGCGCCGGCTGTGCGGTGGCGCGTTTGCCGAAGCTCGAACCGCGGTGGTTGGCATGGCCTTCAAGGTCGATCACGTTGTTCAGCTGGTGCAGCACATCGGTCTTGCCGGTGCCGGTGAGGCCGCCGACCAAAACGAAATCGCATTGCTCCACGGCCTGCTGGGTTGTATCCAGCAGGAAAGTGCGCAGGGCTTTATAGCCACCCTTGATACGCGGGTAGGCGATGCCCGCTTCGTCGCGCAGCCACTGCTGGACGATCAGCGAGCGCAGGCCGCCGCGGGCGCAGTACAGATATCCATCAGGGTGGGCCTTGGCAAAACTGGCCCAGGCATGCAGGCGCTCGCGCTTGATAGTGCCGCTGACCAGTTGGTGGCCAAGGGTGATGGCTGCGGCCTGGCCCTGCTGCTTGTAGCAGGTACCGATCTTTTGCCGCTCCTGGTCGGTCATCAGCGGCAGGTTGACGACGCCAGGGAAGGCGCCCTTGGCAAATTCGACGGGCGCACGCATGTCCATCATCGGCACGTCGTCGAGGAACAGCTGGCGAAAGTCGGTGCAGTCGTGGCGCATCAGTTCACCTCGACTGCGTGGCTCTGTCGCTCGGCCAGCAGGCCGATCGGCGCAAGGTCCAGGCCAAGGTCGGCGGCAACGGCAAGGAACGCCTGCTCACCTTCTGGGGTGACCGCCACCAGCAGGCCGCCGCTGGTCTGCGGGTCGCACAGCAGGTGCTTCTGATCGTCGGTCAGCGCGCCGATCTTGTGCCCGTAGCTGTCGAAGTTGCGCAGGGTACCGCCGGGGATGCAGCCCTCGGCCATGTAGTGCTCGATGCTCGGCAGCCGCGGGACGGCCGCATAGTCCAGGTGCGCGGTCAGCCCGCTGCCCTCGGCCAGCTCGACCAGGTGGCCGAGCAGACCGAAACCGGTCACGTCGGTCATCGCCTTGACCCCGTCGAGCTTGCCAAAGCGGCTGCCGGGGGTGTTGAGGGTGCACATCCAGTCACGGGCCAGGCCTTGGTCCTGCTCACGCAGCTTGGCCTTTTTCTCGGCGGTGGTGAGGATGCCGATGCCCAATGGCTTGGTCAGGTACAGGCGGCAACCCACTGTCGCGGTGTCATTGCGCTTGAGGTGGCGCTTGCTGACCACGCCGGTGACGGCCAGGCCGAAGATCGGCTCGGGGGCATCGATCGAGTGCCCGCCGGCCAGGGGGATGCCGGCTTCGGCGCACACGGCGCGGCCGCCGCGGATCACTTCACGGGCCACTTCTGGCGGCAGTAAGTTGACCGGCCAACCGAGGATGGCGATGGCCATCAGCGGGTCGCCGCCCATGGCGTAGATGTCGCTGATGGCGTTGGTGGCGGCGATGCGGCCGAAATCGTAGGGGTCATCGACAATGGGCATGAAAAAGTCGGTAGTGGAAACCACGCCGCGTTCATCATCCAGGGCGTATACGGCGGCGTCATCGCGCGAGGCGTTGCCGACCCACAGGTTCGGGTCCAGGGCCTGGGCGCCACTTTCGGCAAGGATCACATCCAGCACCTTGGGGGAGATCTTGCAGCCACAGCCAGCACCATGGCTGTACTGGGTCAGGCGAATCGGCTCGCTCATTACGCACCTCATTTTTCGTGATGCGCGATTGTAGCAAAGCTGGCCTTTGCGTCTGCGCCACTTATAATCCTTCTCCGTCTGCCTATCGCCGACACTTTCCCCGCTATTGAACCGGAGAATCCCATGCTCAAACGCCCTCTGGCGCTCGCCGCCGGCCTCGTGCTGTCCTGCTGTGCCGTTGTAGCGCAGGCCGCTGATACCTTGCGGGTCAGTGCCATCCCCGACGAAGCGCCGACCGAACTGCTGCGCAAATTCGAGCCGCTGGGCAAATACCTGTCCCAGCAACTGGGCATGCAGGTGAAGTTCGTGCCGGTGGCCGACTACCCGGCAGTGGTTGAATCGCTGGCCAGCGACCGCCTGGATCTGGCCTGGCTGGGTGGTTTCACCTTCGTTCAGGTACACCTCAAAGACCCGACCGCCACACCGTTGGTGCAGCGTGAGCAGGACGCCCAGTTCACCTCCAAGTTCATCACCGCCAACCCGGATGTAAAGAGCCTGGCCGACCTCAAGGGCAAGTCCTTCGCCTTCGGTTCGATTTCGTCCACCTCTGGCAGCCTGATGCCGCGCTACTTCATGCTCAAGGAAGACAACATCAAGCCTGAGGGCTACTTCAGCCGCGTGGCCTATTCCGGCGCCCACGACGCAACGGTGGCCTGGGTCCAGGCCGGCAAGGTCGATGGTGGCGTGCTCAACGCCAGCGTCTGGCAGAAGCTGGTCGACGCCGGCAAGGTCGATACCAGCAAGGTCAAGGTGTTTGCCACCACCCCGACCTACTATGACTACAACTGGACCGTGCGCGGCAACATGGACCCGGCGCTCAAAGACAAGATCAAGCAAGCCTTCCTCGCCCTGGACCCTTCGAACCCGGAACACAAGAAGATCCTCGACCTGCAGGCCGCCAGCCGTTTCATCGAAACCAAGCCTGAGAACTATCAGGGCACCGAGCAGGCGGCACGTGAGGCCGGCCTGCTCAAGTGACTATCACGCTGCTCGACGCGGGCCTGCGCCACGGCCAGGTTCGCGCGCTCGACTCCGTCTCTGTGCGTATCACCCAAGGTGAGCGGGTCGCGATCATCGGCCCTTCGGGGGCTGGCAAATCCAGCCTCCTGCACCTGATGGCCACTGCCGTACAGCCCAGCGCAGGGCGCCTGGACGTGTTGGGTGAGCAGCCCTGGGCGTTGTCGGCAAAGGCTCGCCAGCGTCTGCGCGCCAGGGTCGGCCTGGTACATCAGGCACCGCCCCTGCCGCCTCGCCAGCGGGTGGTGACTGCGGTGCTGGCCGGCCGTCTGGGCCAGTGGGGTACGCTGCGGTCGTTGCTCAACCTGGTGTACCCCACCGATGTGCAGGGCGCACGCCAGGTACTGGCCGAGCTGGGCCTGGCGGAAAAGCTGTTCGTCCAGTGCGGGCAGCTTTCCGGCGGCCAGTTGCAGCGCGTCGGCATCGCCCGCGCGTTGTATCAGCGGCCCGAGGTACTGCTGACCGATGAACCAGTGTCAGCAATGGACCCTGTGCTGGCCGAACACAGCCTGGCCCTGCTCAACAGCCATGCCCAAGCCTACGGCGTGACGCTGGTAGCCAGCCTGCATGCAGTGGACCTGGCCTTGGCACATTTCCCGCGGGTTATCGGCATTCGTGAGGGCCGGGTGGCGTTCGACTGCTCTGCCGAGGCTGTGACCGAGCAGATGCTCGATGCGCTCTACGCCAACGAGCAGCTGGGGTCGCCACTGCCCCAGGCCCCGACCCTGGCTGTGCAGATTCCGCGATGCTGAAGGCCAGCGCCCGCGATCCGGCGTTTGTGCCGCGCCTGTTGGTCGCCCTGGTTGCGCTGGCCCTGCTGTGGCCGGGGGCGCAGTTGAGCGAGCTGAACCCTGGCGTGCTGCTGCAAGCGGAAAACCGCCAGCAGATTGCCAGCTTCACCAGCGCCTTCTGGCCGCCGGCGCATGATGGCGAATTTCTCGAACTGCTGTATGAGGCGACCCTGCAGACTTTGGCTGTAGCCACTGCCGGCATGGTACTGGCGCTGCTGCTGGCAGTCCCGGCGAGCCTGCTGGCCAGCCGGGCCTTGTCGGTGCGCGCGGCCTCTCGTGGTGGCCGTTCCGGCGCCTGGTCCCGCCTGCTAAGGATGCCGGTGCGCGGGCTGTTGATTTTCCTGCGCAGTGTTCCCGAGATCGTCTGGGCGTTGCTGTTCGTGCGTGCGGTAGGGCTGGGGCCGACGGCGGGGGTGCTGGCCATCGCCATCACCTACAGCGGCATGCTCGGCAAGGTCTATGCCGAAATTTTCGAATCGGTCGACCAGCGCCCGGCGCATGCCCTGCTGCAAGCGGGCAGTGGCCGGCTAACGGCGTTCTTCTACGGCATCCTGCCCAGTGCCGGCACGGAGCTAGTGTCGTACACCGTCTACCGCTGGGAGTGCGCGGTGCGCGCCTCGGTGGTGATGGGTTTCGTTGGTGCCGGGGGCTTGGGGCAGCAGATCGACCTGTCGATGCGCATGTTCGCAGGCGGTGAGGTAGCAAGCATGCTGCTCGCCTTCTTTGGCCTGGTGCTGCTGGCGGACCTGCTCAGCCGCTTCCTGCGGGGACGCTTGGCATGAACCGGGTGATCAATCTGCTGGTGATGGCTGCCCTGGTTGCCGCTGTAATCGCCTCGTTCAGCTATCTGGACCTGGACCTGCAGGCGCTGGTGGGTAACGGCGGGCTGGGGCAGATGGCCGAGTATGCCGGGCGTTTTCTGCATCCGGACGTTACCGCCGAACACCTGCAAGCGGTGGGGCGCGGTGCTTTGGAAACCCTGGCCATGTCCGGGTGGGGGACGCTGCTGGCAATGGTGCTGGGCCTGCTGTTGGCATTACCCGCAGCGGGGCGTTTCGGTTGGCCGCTGCAGGCTGCGGCGCGCTTGCTGCTCAATGCCCTGCGTGCCATTCCCGAGCTGGTGTGGGCCGCGTTGATGGTGCTGGCGGCAGGGCTTGGCCCCAACGCCGGGACGCTCGCGTTGGCACTGCATACGGCAGGTGTGCTTGGCCGGTTGTACGCCGAGGCGCTGGAAAATACCCCGGCCGAGCCAGCGGCGGCGATCCGCCTGCAAGGTGGCGGGCAACTGGCGGCGTTCTGCTTCGGCACCTTGCCCAACCTGTGGCCGCAGTTGCTGGCCTACAGCTTGTACCGCTGGGAAAACAACATCCGGATGGCCAGTGTGCTTGGGCTCGTTGGCGCAGGGGGGCTGGGGCAGATGCTCTATACCACCCTGAGCCTGTTCCAGGAGGCCCAGGCCAGCACGGTGATCTTGGCCATGCTGGTGCTGGTGCTATTGGTGGACGTGTTCAGTGATGTCATGCGCCAGCGCTATGTGCGGGCCTGAATGCATCAGCCCCTAACTCCCCGCACTGCGCTTCACGCTGCATCGACTCCAGGTTGCGCTCGATGGTCTCGCAAATGGTGTCCATCTGGATCTGGTGTTCACTGAAGCGGAATGGGCTTTGCAAGTCGGTGCCGATCCGCTCGATGGCTAGCAGCATGAACCCGACCACGGTAGACGCCAGTGGCGTGAACCAGCCCAGCGATTCGACCAGGCCCACGGGCACGATCAGGCAGAACAACGAGATGAACAGCCGCGGAAAGTACACGTAAGGGTAGGGCAGTGGTGTATTGGCGATACGTTCCATGCCGCCTTGGGCGTTGGACAGGTCCACCAGCGTCGACTCCAGCCGCGCCAGGCGAATGCTGTCCAGCCGCCCGGCCTTGTATTCGCGGGCGAGCAGGGCTGCCGAACCGCTGAGGATATCGTTGGCGAAATTGTTCGAACGGTTGCGCCGCTCGAACTCCCCGGGCGGGATGAACGCCATCAGTTCGTCGGGGCAGGCTTGGCCTTTGAGGTGCGCCGCCAGGCAATTCACATAAGCGATATGCCGGCGCAACAAGGTGGCCTTGACCGGGTTCAAGCCGTCATCTGGGTCGTCGATCAGCGTCAGCGTCTGCCGGGCGAAGCTGCGTGAACTGTTCACCAGCGCGCCCCACAAGGTGCGCGCCTCCCACCAGCGGTTGTAGGCGCTGCTGTTACGAAAACTCACCAGCACCACCAGCGCCGAACCCAGCAATGTCAGCGGGATCAGCGGTAGGGTGAACTTGCTGTTGAGGAACAGCATGAAATCGATGGTGACCAGCACGTCCCAGATCAGCAGCCAGAACAGCGACCAGCCGATGTAGCCGAAGGTCTTCACCACCAGGCGATACTTGCGGGCGATGATTTCTTTCACGCGGGGAACCTCGACAGGGGGGATGCAGGATCGGACGTCGAGGGTCGAATAAGGTTCGGTGGTGGATGTTGCAAGAAGTTTTGATGCCGCCAACGCGACCCTTTTGCTATCCGGCACCTGCCATGGCAGGTCCCTTTGCATGAGTCGTGCTGGCCTCATCATATGCCAGGCTCAGCGCTGTGCTTGAGCCCAGGTTCAATTCAAGGCTTGGCGGCGACCACGATATCCCCCTTGATCGCGGCAGGCGCGGCCTTGGGCTTCGTTTTATTGGCCAGATACTGGAACCGGCGCCATTCCTTGTCGATTTCGCTGAACGACATGAACACGCTGACACGCTCTTTGTGGGCAAGGTCCGGGCGGTTGCGCGCATCGATTTCATTTTTGGCGATGAAGGCGACATTGATCCCGACGACCTTGCCGTCATCGGCGAACACTGGGCCACCGGACATGCCTTTGACCATCGGGCCATCGTGCACCGAATAGAACACGCTGCCCGGCGTGCCTTGCAGGCGTACCAGTGAAGCCAGGGTGTGGCCTTTGCCCTGCACCGGCATCATCAGGCTGTTGAAGCCGACCGCTGTCACAGGCTCGCCCGGCACATACTGGCGCCAGAGCGGCACCCGGGCAGCTTTGTGCTTGAAGAACACCACATCACCCAGCCCTTCATGGACCACGTTGCGCAGGAATGGGGTGTGCTTGGCGGTTACCGCGTAGTCTTCGTTCCACTGGATGGCGGTGGCCATCAACAGCATCGGCAGCGGTGCACCGGATGTGACCACGAAAGCCTGATCGTAGACGGGGTCTGACACGTAGGACGTTGGCACTCCATTGCACCCACTGAGCAGCATCATTGCTGCCAGGCAGGGCACAGTTGATTTCATGATTTGCACGGGTATTGAGAAATGGGAGCGCGACTATGGCTAAGTGCTATTACGCTATCAATACTTTCTGTGTATATCCGACGAATGACATCTTAGGTGGGGGTGACGGTGCTGGCCAATAGATTCCAGACATGGCTGGAGGGCCTGTGGCCATTGGGGTGGCGTCAAAATCTGCGGGCTGAAAAGGGCTTGCTTTGATGGGTGAACTGGCCACAGCTGGATTGAGCTGCATTGAGCTGCATTGAGCTGCATTGAGCTGCATTGAGCTGCATTGAGCTATATTGAGCTGCATTGAGCTATATTGAGCTGCATTGAGCTGCATTGAGCTATATCCGGAGACGCCATGACATTGCCAAACAAGATTCTGAGAGTGCTTCAGAACGATCAGAGCCTAAGATCGCGCGAGATCGCCGAGCGTCTCGATGCGAGTTGGTCCACAGTCAAGCGTCACCTCGATGCGTTGTTGGAGGCAGGTCAGGTTCAGCGGGAGAAGGACGGACGCATCACGCGTTATCGCCTGGTCACAGCAGTTGCCCAATTACCAGATAGTGCGCCTGCGCAGCCTCTTTCTGCTGAGCTGCCTTGGTCGCCTGCGAGTCTCGCCCTGCGCAAGTCTTTGACTCGTCCATTGGCAATGCGCGAAGTCGTCACCTATCACCGCGACCTTGTAGACAGCTACCAGCCGAACCAGACTGCCTGGCTGTCACCCAGCTTGACGGTTGTACTCGAGGCTGAAGGGCGGATGAGGGGGCAGCAGCCAGCCGGCACCTACGCGCGCAAAGTACTCGAACCTTTGTTGATTGACCTGTCATGGTCCTCGTCACGCTTGGAAGGCAACCGCTATACGCTGCTCGACACCCAGAGGCTGTTCGAAAGTGGTGTGACGCAGGGGGATCTGGATGCGGTCATGTTGCTCAATCACAAGGCGGCCATCGAATTCATGGTCGATGCAGTGCCGGAATACGGGCTCAACTCAGCCGTGATCCGCAACTTGCATGGCTTGCTGATGCAGGATCTGCTGGCAGACAGCAATGCCCTGGGCAGTATTCGCCAGACAGTAGTGAACATCAGCGGTACGACCTATTTCCCAACCCAGGTGCCCTCACTGCTGGAAGAGATGTTCGAGTTGATACTCGACAAGGCGCGTCAGATCAAGAATCCCATCGAGGCGGCATTCTTCTTGTGGATAAACCTGGCCTACCTGCAACCGTTCGAAGATGGCAACAAACGCACAAGTCGATTGGCGGCGAACATACCGCTGATGCTCTACAACTGCTCGCCTTTGTCGTTCCTTGACGTAAACCCGCAGGACTATGCTCTGGCGATGATGGGGGTGTACGAGCAGCGTGACATGGCGATGGCGGCGGATCTGTTTGTCTGGGTCTATCGCAGGTCGATCAGCAAGTATGGCGTGATGCTTGAAGCAATGGGGGTTCCGGACCCTGTTCGCCTGCAGTATCGAGAGGTGTTGAACGAGGCGATTGGTGCCATCGTACGTGACAGGCTGACAGCCGGTTCAGTGGTAGCGGGGCTGCCTCTTTCAGAGGACGAGAAAAGGCAGTTTCAGCCTTTGTTGCAGGCTGAACTGGATATCCTGGCGCTGCACAACTGCGCCAGGTATCGGCTGACCATGAGGCAAGTAACTGAGTGGATCAAGGCAGGGCGACCCTCATGATTTCACGTGCCTGGTTATTGAACCCTCGCCCCGTTTTTGCAAGATGGTAGGGAGAGCCCTCTGGTCAAACGGCAGGCATAAAAAAACCGACCATAAGGTCGGTTTTTTCCGGATCTTGGTGCCCCGAGGGAGACTCGAACTCCCACTCCTTTCGAAAACGGATTTTGAATCCGCCGCGTCTACCAATTCCGCCATCAGGGCCTGTGGCGCGCAGTATAGAGAGGTGCTTCAGGTCGGTCAATCGGCTTTCATGGTCAATTTTCACGCATTGGGCTAAACTTCCCGGCCCTGCCGAACCCGAACATCATCATGCGCGTCGCCGATTTTTCCTTCGAACTCCCCGATTCCCTGATCGCCCGCCACCCTCTGGCCGAGCGCCATGGCAGCCGACTGCTGGTCCTCGATGGGCCGAGCGGGGCGCTGGCGCACAAGCAATTCACCGATCTGCTCGACTACCTGCGCCCCGGCGACCTGATGGTGTTCAACAACACCCGGGTGATCCCGGCGCGGTTGTTTGGCCAGAAAGCCTCCGGCGGCAAGCTGGAAGTGCTGGTCGAGCGTGTGCTCGACAGCCACCGCGTGCTCGCCCATGTGCGTGCCAGCAAGGCGCCCAAAGAAGGCGCGGTGATCCTTATCGACGGCGGTGGCGAGGCCGAAATGGTTGCGCGCCACGACACGCTGTTCGAACTGCGCTTCACCGAAGAGGTGCTGCCACTGCTCGAGCGTGTCGGGCACATGCCGCTGCCGCCCTACATCGACCGCCCGGACGAGGGCGCCGACCGTGAGCGTTACCAGACGGTGTACGCCGAACGCGCAGGTGCCGTAGCCGCGCCAACCGCTGGCCTGCACTTCGACCAGGCGCTGCTGGACAAGATCGCCGCCAAGGGCGTGGAGCGCGCCTTCGTCACCCTGCATGTGGGGGCTGGCACCTTCCAGCCGGTGCGGGTCGACAAGATCGAAGACCACCACATGCATAAAGAGTGGCTCGAAGTGAGCCAGGATGTGGTCGATGCCATCGAGGCCTGCCGGGCCCGGGGTGGCCGTGTGGTCGCGGTTGGCACCACCAGCGTGCGCTCGCTGGAAAGCGCTGCGCGCGATGGCGTGCTCAAGGCCTTCAGCGGCGATACCGACATCTTCATCTACCCAGGCCGGCCGTTCCATGTGGTCGATGCCCTGGTCACCAACTTCCACCTGCCGGAGTCCACGCTGCTGATGCTGGTCTCGGCATTTGCCGGTTACCCCGAGACCATGGCTGCCTACGCGGCGGCGGTCGAGCAGGGGTACCGCTTCTTCAGTTACGGTGATGCCATGTTCATCACCCGCAATCCGGCGCCACGCGGCCCAGAGGATCAAGCATGAGTCGCACCTGTCGAATGTCCTTCGAACTGCTGGCCACCGACGGCAAGGCCCGTCGTGGCCGCCTGACCTTCCCCCGTGGCACGGTCGAAACCCCGGCGTTCATGCCGGTGGGTACCTATGGCACGGTCAAGGGCATGCTGCCGCGTGACATCGAGACCATTGGTGCCGAGATCATCCTTGGCAACACCTTCCACCTGTGGCTGCGCCCAGGTACCGAGGTGATCAAGAAGCACAACGGCCTGCACGATTTCATGCAGTGGAAAGGCCCGATCCTGACTGATTCGGGTGGTTTCCAGGTGTTCAGCTTGGGCGCCATGCGCAAGATCAAGGAGGAGGGCGTGACCTTCGCATCCCCAGTGGATGGCTCCAAGGTGTTCATGGGCCCGGAAGAGTCCATGCAGGTGCAGCGCGACCTGGGTTCGGACATCGTGATGATCTTCGACGAGTGCACACCGTACCCGGCAGAGCACGACGTGGCGCGCACCTCCATGGAGCTGTCGCTGCGTTGGGCGCAACGCTCGAAGAACGCCCACGGGGACAACACCGCGGCGCTGTTCGGCATCGTCCAGGGCGGCATGTACCAGGACCTGCGCATGCGCTCGCTGGAAGCGCTGGTCAATATCGACTTCGATGGCCTGGCCATCGGTGGCCTGTCGGTGGGCGAGCCCAAGCACGAAATGATCAAGGTGCTGGATTACCTGCCGGCCCAGATGCCTGCTGACAAACCTCGTTACCTTATGGGGGTAGGCAAACCCGAAGATCTCGTTGAGGGTGTGCGCCGCGGCGTCGACATGTTCGACTGCGTGATGCCGACGCGTAACGCGCGCAACGGCCATCTGTTCGTCGATACAGGGGTGATCAAGATCCGCAACGCGTTCCATCGCCACGATGATTCGCCGCTGGATCCGACCTGTGATTGCTACACCTGCACGAACTTCTCCCGCGCTTATCTCCATCACCTGGACAAGTGCGGCGAAATGTTGAGCAGCATGCTGAATACCATCCACAACTTGCGCCATTACCAGCGCTTGATGGCCGGTTTACGCGAGGCTATTCAACAGGGTAAATTGGCCGCCTTCGTCGACGCCTTCTATGCCAAGCGCGGGCTGCCTGTGCCGCCTTTGGACTGATTGTTCGCACCATCCTAATTAAAACTTAAGCAACTGGAGTGCCTAATGAGCTTCTTGATCCCCGCCGCCTATGCGGACGCTGCTGCACCCGCCGCTGGCCCAGCCGGCACCGGCTTCGAGTGGATTTTCCTGGTCGGTTTCCTGGTCATCTTCTACCTGATGATCTGGCGCCCGCAGGCCAAGCGTGCCAAAGAGCAGAAGAACCTGCTGAGCAACTTGCAAAAAGGTGATGAAGTTGTCACCAACGGCGGCATCGCTGGCAAGATCGTCAAGGTTTCCGATGATTTCGTGGTTCTCGAAGTGTCCGACACCGTCGAGCTGAAGTTCCAGAAGGGCGCCATTGCCGCGACCCTGCCAAAAGGTACGCTCAAGGCTATCTGAGTTACCGGTTTTTTTTCCAGTCGGGGCGCGCAACGCGCCCCGCGTCTTGAACGGGCGGCGTGATGCTGAACAAATACCCTCTGTGGAAATACGCACTGATCGTGTTGGTACTGGCGATCGGTTTTATTTATTCCGCTCCCAACCTCTACCCGGATGACCCGGCGGTGCAGATCAGCGGTGCCAGCTCGGCGCTGCAGGTGAACCAGTCCGACCTCGACCGCGTCAGCAAGGCGCTGACCGAAGCCGGTATCACCGTCAAGGGTGCAAGCCTGGGTGAGAAGGGCAGCGCGCTGGTGCGCCTGACCAATCAGGAAGACCAACTGCCAGCCAAGGATGTAGTGCGCAAGGCACTGGGCGATGATTATGTCGTGGCCCTGAACCTGGCCCAGACCACTCCACAATGGCTGCGTAACCTGGGTGCAAGCCCGATGAAGCTGGGCCTGGACCTGTCCGGTGGTGTGCACTTCCTGCTGGAAGTGGACATGGACAAGGCCATGAGCGCCCGCCTGAAAGTCTACGAAGGCGAGGTCAAGACCTTGCTGCGCAAAGAGCGCGTCCGCTACCGCAGCCTGCCTCAGCAGGATGGCGGCATCATGCTGGGCTTCGCTGACGATGCCACCCGCGAACAGGCACGTGCCCTGATCCGCAAGAATTTCAGTGATTTCGACCTGACCACCAGCGAGCGTAATGAAACCGCCGTGCTGCGTCTGGCGCTGACTCAGGCGAAAGTCGCCGAGATCCGCGAATACTCGATCAAGCAGAACCTCACCACCGTGCGCAACCGCGTCAACGAGCTGGGCGTCGCCGAGCCGCTGGTTCAGCGCCAGGGCGCCAACCGCATCGTGGTCGAGCTGCCGGGCGTGCAGGACACTGCCGAAGCCAAGCGTATCCTCGGCAAGACGGCCAACCTGGAGTTCCGCTTCGGTGCCGAGCCAGGCGCGTCCAGGGCCACTACCGAGGTCTTCGAGTTCCGTGAGGGCGGCCGTTCCGCCCAGGTCGAGCGTGGCCTGATCATCACCGGTGACCAGGTCACCGACGCCCAGGCCAGCTTCGACGAGCATGGTCGTCCGCAGGTGAACATCCGCCTCGACGGCCACGGTGGCGAGCTGATGAGCCGCGCGACCCGCAGCAACGTCGGGCGCAGCATGGCGGTGATCTTCATCGAGCAGAAGCCGGTCACCCGCTACGTCAAGCAGACGGTCAACGGCGTCGAGAAAGACGTGCCGGTGCAGAGCTTCCTGGAAGAGAAGAAGATCATCAGCCTGGCGACCATCCAGTCGCCGCTGGGCAGCCAGTTCCGCATCACCGGCCTTGACGGCCAGGGTGAATCGTCCGAACTGGCCCTGCTGCTGCGTGCCGGTGGCCTGGCTGCGCCGATGTACTTCGCTGAGGAGCGTACCATCGGCCCAAGCCTGGGTGCTGACAACATCACCAAGGGTATCGATGCGTCGCTGTGGGGCATGCTGTTCGTCTCGCTGTTCATCATCGCCATCTACCGCGCGTTCGGTGTGCTGGCAACCATCGCCCTGGCGGGCAACATGGTCTTGCTGCTGGCATTGATGTCGCTGCTGGGTGCCACCCTCACTTTGCCGGGTATCGCCGGTATCGTGCTGACCATGGGTATGGCGGTCGACGCCAACGTACTGATCTTCTCGCGTATCCGTGAAGAGATCGCTGCCGGCATGTCGGTGCAGCGCGCGATTCATGAAGGCTTCAATCGCGCGTATTCGGCGATCGTCGATGCCAACCTGACCACACTGCTGGTCGGCGGCATCCTCTTCGCGATGGGTACCGGGCCGGTCAAGGGCTTTGCCGTCACCATGTCCCTCGGGATTTTCACCTCGATGTTCACCGCCATCATGATGACCCGTGCGCTGGTCAACCTGACCTGTGGCGGGCGTGACATCAAGAAGCTGTGGGTTTGAGGGAGCGACGATGAAAACCATCAATTTCATGGGCGTGCGCAATGTTGCGTTCGCCGTAACCGTGCTCCTTACCGTGCTGGCACTGTTCAGCTGGTGGCAGAAGGGCCTGAACTTCGGCCTGGACTTCACCGGCGGTACGCTGATCGAGCTGACCTACGAACGCCCGGCCGACCTGAATGCAGTGCGCGCCGAGCTGGTCGAATCCGGCTTCAACGAAGCCGTGGTGCAGAGCTTCGGCGCTACCACCGACCTGTTGGTGCGCATGCCTGGTGATGACCCGATGCTGGGTAACAAGGTTGCCGAAGCCCTGCAGAAGGTTGGCGGTGACAACCCGGCGACGGTCAAGCGCGTCGAGTTCGTCGGCCCGCAGGTGGGTGAAGAACTGCGCGACCAGGGTGGCCTCGGCATGCTCCTGGCGCTGGGCGGCATCCTCATCTACCTGGCCTTCCGCTTCCAGTGGAAGTTCGCTGTGGGCGCGATCATCTCGCTGATCCACGACGTGGTGGTGACGCTGGGTATCCTGTCGTTCTTCCAGATCACCTTCGACCTCACGGTGCTGGCGGCGGTGCTGGCGATCATCGGTTACTCGCTCAACGACACCATCGTGGTGTTCGACCGGGTACGTGAGAACTTCCGCGTGATGCGCAAGGCCTCGCTGATCGAGAACATCAACATCTCCACCACGCAGACCCTGCTGCGCACCGTAGCCACTTCCGTTTCGACCCTGCTGGCAATCGGCGCACTGCTGCTCTTTGGCGGTGACAACCTGTTCGGCTTCTCCCTGGCCCTGTTCATCGGTGTCATGGCGGGTACCTACTCCTCGATCTACATCGCCAACGTGGTGCTGATCTGGCTGAACCTGAACAGCGAAGACCTGATCCCACCGGCCAAGACCGACGGTGTGGATGATCGTCCTTAAGGCATAGCCCTAGCCGTTCGGCGATCGAAAAGGCGCGAGTGTTGAACTCGCGCCTTTTTTTTTGCTCCAAGGCTGGGAGCAGGCGGGTTTACCCCGCGGGTATGAATCAGGAGGTTCAAGTGAATAAATCAATGCTGGTGGGTGCGGTACTGGGTGCTGTCGGTGTTACTGCCGGAGGTGCTGTGGCGACCTACAGCTTGGTGAACAAAGGCCCCGAATACGCCCAGGTCACCGACGTGCAGCCGATCAAGCAGCAGGTGAAAACCCCTCGCGAAGTGTGCAAGGACGTGGCCGTGACGCGTCAGGCGCCGGTCAAGGACCAGCATCAGATTGCCGGTACCGTTGTTGGCGCTTTGGCGGGCGGCTTGCTGGGTAACCAGATCGGTGGTGGCACTGGCAAGAAAATCGCCACCGTGGCCGGTGCGGTCGGTGGTGGCTATGCCGGCAACAAGGTGCAGGAGGGCATGCAGGAGCGTGATACCTATACCACTACGCAGACCCGTTGCAACACGGTCAACGATGTCAGTGAGAAGGTCGTTGGTTACAACGTGACCTACTCAATCGGTGACCAGGTCGGCAAGGTGAAGATGGATCGCGAGCCGGGCTCGACCATCCCGCTGGACAAGAATGGCAAGCTGATCCTGAGTGAAGCCGGGCAGCAATAATCTTGCAGGCACAAAAAAAGCACCTCGCCGGTGCTTTTTTTGTGCCTGCAATCTGCGCTTAGCGCTTCATGTGCTCTGGCAGGTGCGGCTGGATAGCGGTCAGCACGGCCTTGAAGCACTTGATGTTGCCGGCAACGATGTGGCCCTTGTCGAGGAAGTCGTGGCCACCGTTGAAGTCGCTCACCAGGCCGCCTGCTTCCTGGATCAGCAGCACACCGGCTGCCATGTCCCACTCGGACAGGCCCGACTCCCAGAAGGCGTCGAAACGGCCGGCGGCCACGTAGGCCAGGTCCAGGCTGGCGGAGCCGGCGCGGCGGATGCCGGCAGTCTGGCCAGTCAGGGCGCGGAACATGCCCAGGTAGTTGTCCAGGTCGGCCATCTGGCTGTCACGGAACGGGAAGCCGGTGCCCAGCAGGGCGCCGTCCAGGCTGGTGCGCGAGCTGACGCGCAGGCGACGGCCATTGAGCTGGGCGCCACGGCCACGGCTGGCGGTGAACTCTTCCTGGCGTACCGGGTCGAGAACGACGGCGTGTTCAATGCGGCCACGGTATTTGCAGGCAATGCTGACGGCGAAGTGCGGGATGCCGCGCAGGAAGTTGGTGGTACCGTCCAGTGGGTCGATGATCCACAGGTAGTCCTTGCCTTCTTCGCCGGTGCCCGCGTGCATGCCCGTCTCTTCACCCTGAATGGAGTGGTTCGGGTAGGCCTTGCGCAGTGCGTCGACGATCTTCTGCTCGGCGGCGCGATCAACCTCGGAAACGTAGTCCTTAGCCTCTTTCTCGTCCACCTTGATGCTATCCAGGCGTTCGATGGAGCGGAAAATCAGTTCACTGGCGCTGCGAGCGGCGCGCAGGGCGATATTCAGCATAGGCTGCATGGGCGGGTCACCTGGAGATGTTAAAGAAGAAAGCCGATCATTCTAGCAGAAAAGTTTGGCGGCAGAAGTGTCACATTTGCTTTCATGGCGTTACGCTGGTCGGTTCTGTAAGATCGAACCCCCAAAACCCGCATCTGTGAGCACAACACCTTGCTGCAAAATATTCGTGTTGTTCTGGTCAATACCAGCCACCCCGGCAACATCGGCGGCGCTGCGCGAGCCATGAAAAACATGGGCTTGTCGCGTCTGGTGCTGGTGCAGCCAAAAGAATTCCCCGCCGCAGACGCCAGTGCGCGTGCCTCCGGTGCCGACGATGTGCTGGCCAGTGCCCAGGTGGTCGACAGCCTCGAGCAGGCGCTGGTCGGCTGCAGCCTGGTCATGGGCACCAGCGCCCGTGAGCGCAGTATTCCCTGGCCGTTGATCGACCCCCGTGAATGCGGGGCCAAGGCCGTGGAGCATGCCGTCGGCGGTGAGGAGATTGCCTTGGTGTTCGGGCGTGAGCACGCCGGCCTGACCAACGAAGAACTGCAGCGATGTCACTTTCACGTGCACATTCCCTCGAACCCCGACTTCAGCTCGTTGAACCTGGCCGCTGCGGTCCAGGTGCTCGCCTATGAGGTGCGCATGGCCTGGCTGGCGGTTGAAGGCACGGCGCAGAGAGTCGAAAAGGTCGACGCCAGCGAGCTGGCGACCATGGACGAAATGGAGCTGTTCTATGAACACCTGGAAAAAACCCTGGTGGACATCGGCTTCCTTGACCCCGAAAAGCCCAAGCACCTGATGGCGCGCCTGCGCCGGCTGTATGGGCGCAGCTCGGTGGAACGTCCGGAAATGAGCATTTTGCGCGGTATCCTCACCGAGACCCAGAAGGTCGCACGGGGCGAGCCGCATAAAAGGAAGGACTGACAGATGTTCGAACGTCTGCGTGAAGATATCCAGAGCGTTTTCCATCGGGACCCGGCGGCACGCAATGCCTTCGAGGTGCTGACCTGCTACCCGGGCATGCATGCCATCTGGCTGCATCGCCTGGGCAATGCCTTGTGGAAGCGCGATTTCAAATGGCTGGCTCGCCTGGTGTCGAATTTTGGCCGCTGGATGACCGGTATCGAGATCCATCCCGGTGCGACCATCGGCAGGCGCTTCTTCATCGATCACGGCATGGGTATCGTCATCGGCGAAACCGCCGAGATCGGCGACGACGTCACTCTTTACCAAGGCGTGACCCTGGGTGGCACCAGCTGGAACAAGGGCAAGCGTCACCCGACCCTGGAAAACGGCGTAGTGGTGGGGGCAGGGGCCAAAGTGCTCGGCCCGTTCACCGTCGGTGCCGGGGCCAAGATCGGCTCCAATGCAGTGGTGACCAAGGCGGTGCCGGCAGGTGCCACGGCGGTCGGCATTCCGGGGCGGATCATCGTCAAGAGCGAAGACAGCGAAGTCGAGGCCAGGCGCAAGGCCATGGCCGAAAAGATCGGCTTCGATGCCTACGGCGTCAGTGGCGACATGCCTGACCCGGTGGCGCGTGCCATCGGCCAGATGCTCGACCACCTGCAGGCTGTCGACGAGCGGCTGGAAGGCATGTGTGGCGCATTGACCAAAATGGGCAGTGACTACTGCGCCAAAGAGCTGCCGGCCCTGCCCGAAGATGACTTCAGCGAGATCTCGGCAGTTGCCCCGCGCGACGCTCGGTCGCATTGATCGCGCCGCAGGGAGGTCATACTGGCATGTGGGGCGTGTGCTCACGCCCCTTTGCTGCTACAATCGCGCCCGCCTCCCAGATGCAAACCCGACTAAAGCAGTAGGTCTAATAGTTGACTTAAATGCTCGGGAATAGCATACTCGCTCACATCCTGTAACTCCCGTGGTAACCATTAGCCATGCGACTGACTACCAAAGGCCGATACGCCGTGACAGCCATGCTTGACCTGGCCTTGCACGCGCAGCATGGGCCTGTGTCTTTGGCCGACATTTCCGAGCGCCAGGGCATTTCCCTCTCTTATCTGGAGCAGCTGTTCGCCAAGCTGCGCCGCAGCAGCCTGGTATCCAGCGTGCGCGGCCCAGGCGGTGGTTACCAGCTGTCCCGTGGCATGGAAACCATCCAGGTGGCCCAAGTCATCGACGCGGTCAACGAGTCGGTCGATGCCACCCGTTGCCAGGGCCTTGGGGATTGCCATGCCGGTGACACCTGCCTGACCCACCACCTGTGGTGCGACCTCAGCCAGCAGATCCACGAATTCCTCAACGGCATCAGCCTGGCCGACCTCGTCATGCGCCGTGAGGTGCAGGAAGTCGCCCAACGCCAGGACCTGCGTCGTGTCGCAGGCCGTTCTGCCCAGCTGGACAAGATTGAGACGTCCGCCGTCGACTGACCTTTATTAACAGTGCGACGAGCGACGCCACCGCCTGATAGGAGATACTCAATGAAGTTGCCGATCTACCTCGATTACTCCGCGACCACGCCGGTCGATCCCCGTGTCGCCCAGAAGATGGCCGACTGCCTGCTGGTCGACGGTAACTTCGGTAACCCGGCTTCGCGCTCCCACGTGTTTGGCTGGAAAGCCGAGGAAGCGGTCGAAAACGGCCGTCGCCAGGTTGCCGAGCTGATCAACGCCGACCCGCGCGAGATCGTCTGGACCAGCGGTGCTACCGAGTCCGACAACCTCGCCATCAAAGGCGTGGCGCACTTCTATCAGTCCAAAGGCAAGCACATCATCACCTCCAAGATCGAGCACAAGGCGGTCCTGGATACCGCTCGCCAGCTCGAGCGTGAAGGTTTCGAAGTCACCTACCTCGAGCCAGGCGAAGACGGCATCGTCACTCCGGCCCAGGTCGAGGCGGTGCTGCGTGACGACACCATTCTGGTCTCGCTGATGCACGTCAACAACGAAGTCGGCTCGATCAACGACATCGCCGCCATCGGTGAACTGACCCGTTCGCGCGGCGTGTTGTTCCACGTTGACGCCGCCCAGTCGGCCGGCAAGGTGGAAATCGACCTGCAAAAGCTGAAAG
Organism: Pseudomonas sp. SG-MS2; assembly: GCF_009933855.1. NCBI lineage: Bacteria > Pseudomonadati > Pseudomonadota > Gammaproteobacteria > Pseudomonadales > Pseudomonadaceae > Pseudomonas > Pseudomonas sp. SG-MS2. The sequence continues at coordinate 33,715 of NZ_MOMO01000191.1, forward strand.
TCGACCTGATGTCGTTCTCCGCGCACAAGGCCTACGGCCCGAAAGGCATTGGCGCGCTGTACGTCAGCCGCAAGCCTCGCGTGCGTCTGGAAGCGATCATCCATGGCGGTGGCCATGAGCGCGGCATGCGTTCGGGCACCCTGCCGACCCACCAGATCGTCGGCATGGGCGAAGCATTCGCCATTGCCAAGCAGGAAATGGCCGCTGAAAACCAGCGCATCAAGGCCCTGAGCGACCGCTTCTTCAAGCAGGTCTCGGACCTCGAAGAGCTGTATGTCAACGGTAGCCAGACTGCCCGCGTACCGCACAACCTGAACCTGAGCTTCAACTATGTCGAAGGCGAGTCGCTGCTGATGTCGCTCAAGGACATCGCGGTATCGTCCGGTTCGGCCTGCACCTCCGCTTCGCTCGAGCCGTCGTATGTACTGCGCGCTCTGGGCCGTAACGACGAGCTGGCGCACAGCTCGATCCGCTTCTCCTTCGGCCGCTTCACCACCGAAGAAGAAGTCGACTACGCCGCGCAGAAAGTCTGCGAGGCTGTAAACAAACTGCGTGAGCTGTCGCCGCTGTGGGACATGTACAAAGACGGCGTTGACATCTCCAAGATCGAGTGGGCCGCCCACTAAGCAGTCGCCGGCAAGAGCGGCTCCCTGATGAGGAAGGAATTGCACCATGGCATACAGTGAAAAGGTCATCGACCACTACGAAAACCCACGTAACGTCGGCAAGATGAATGCCGAGGACCCGGATGTCGGTACCGGCATGGTCGGCGCCCCAGCGTGCGGTGACGTGATGCGTCTGCAGATCAAGGTCAACGAGCAAGGCATCATCGAAGATGCCAAGTTCAAGACTTACGGCTGCGGTTCGGCCATCGCTTCCAGCTCCCTCGCCACCGAGTGGATGAAGGGCAAGACCCTGGACGAAGCTGAAACCATCAAGAACACTCAGCTGGCGGAAGAACTGGCGTTGCCGCCGGTCAAGATCCACTGCTCGGTACTCGCCGAGGATGCCATCAAGGCAGCCGTTCGCGATTACAAGCAGAAGAAAGGCTTGATCTAAGTCGCCTGTTGCGAAGTAACCGACGTTGAGGAAAAAGTACCGATGGCTATCAGCATGACAGAAGCCGCCGCCAACCACGTGCGGCGTTCCCTCGAAGGGCGCGGCAAGGGCGAGGGCATCCGCCTGGGCGTGCGCACCACCGGTTGCTCGGGCCTGGCCTACGTGCTGGAGTTCGTCGATGAACTGGCGGACGAGGACACCGTGTTCGAGAACCATGGCGTCAAGGTGATCATCGATCCCAAGAGCCTGGTTTACCTTGACGGCACTGAGCTGGATTTCGTCAAGGAAGGGTTGAACGAAGGCTTCAAGTTCAACAACCCCAACGTACGCGGTGAGTGTGGCTGCGGCGAAAGCTTCAACGTCTGAGGCTGGCTGTGGGTACTCCTTGTCATTTCGCTCTGTTCGACCTCCAGCCGTGCTTCCGGTTGGACCTCGACAAGCTGGCCACTCGCTATCGCGAGCTGGCCCGCGAGGTTCATCCTGACCGCTTCGCCGACGCTTCCGAGCGTGAGCAGCGGGTAGCGCTGGAAAAATCCGCCGCCCTCAACGACGCCTACCAGACCCTGCGCAGTGCCCCGCGCCGTGCCCGCTATTTGCTGGCCATCGGTGGCCACGAGGTGCCTCAGGAAGTCACGGTCCACGACCCTGACTTCCTGCTGCAGCAAATGCAGTGGCGCGAGGAACTCGAAGAGCTGCAGGACGAAGCCGACCTCGACGGTGTCGCCGTGTTCAAGAAGCGCCTGAGGGCTGCTCAGGAACAGCTCAACGAGGATTTTGCCGCCTGCTGGGATGTGCCTGCCGAGCGCGACAAGGCCGAGCGCCTGATGCGCCGCATGCAGTTCCTCGACAAGCTCGCCCAGGAAGTGCGCCAACTAGAAGAGCGCCTCGACGATTAACCCGGCGTTGCCCGTGATGACGCCTAAGGTATTCAGATAAGCATGGCCCTACTGCAGATCGCCGAACCCGGTCAAACCCCCCAGCCGCACCAGCGTCGCCTGGCGGTGGGCATTGACTTGGGTACTACCAATTCTCTGGTCGCTGCCCTGCGCAGCGGTCGCAGTGAACCCCTGCCCGATGCGCAGGGCAACGTCATTCTGCCCTCCGCAGTGCGCTATCTGGCGGGCCACAATGAGGTCGGCCTGGCAGCGCGTGAAGCTGCCGCCAGCGACCCGCTGAACACCGTGCTGTCGGTCAAGCGCCTGATGGGGCGTGGCCTGGCCGACGTCAAGCAACTGGGTGAACAGCTGCCGTATCGCTTCATTGGCGGCGAGTCGCACATGCCGTTCATCGATACTGTCCAGGGGCCGAAGAGCCCGGTGGAAGTGTCCGCCGATATCCTCAAGGTGCTGCGCGAGCGCGCCGAGGCGACCTTGGGCGGCGAGCTGGTGGGCGCGGTGATCACCGTGCCGGCCTATTTCGACGATGCCCAGCGTCAGGCGACCAAGGATGCAGCCAAACTGGCTGGCCTGAACGTACTGCGCCTGCTCAATGAGCCGACCGCTGCTGCCGTGGCCTATGGCCTGGACCAGAATGCCGAAGGCCTGGTGGCCATCTATGACCTGGGTGGCGGTACGTTCGATATTTCCATCCTGCGCCTGACTGCAGGTGTGTTCGAAGTGCTTGCCACCGGTGGTGACACCGCCCTGGGGGGCGATGACTTCGATCACGCCATTGCCAGCTGGATCATCGAGCAGGCCGGACTGTCCGCCGACCTCGACCCTGCTACCCAGCGCCAGCTGCTCCAGGCCGCCTGCGCCGCCAAGGAGGCCCTGACCGACACCGACGTGGTCAGTGTCCGCCATGGCGCCTGGCAAGGCGAGCTCAGCCGCGCCGCTTTCGAGGCCATGATCGAGCCGCTGATTGCCCGTAGCCTCAAGGCCTGCCGCCGCGCCGTGCGCGACAGTGGCGTCGAGCTGGATGAAGTGGGTGCGGTGGTCATGGTGGGTGGTTCGACCCGCGTACCGCGTGTGCGTGAAGCAGTAGGTACGCTGTTCGGCCGTGCCCCGCTGACCTCGATCGACCCCGACCAGGTGGTAGCCATCGGCGCCGCCATCCAGGCTGACACCCTGGCCGGCAACCGCCGCGAAGGCGGTGAACTGCTGCTGCTCGACGTCATTCCGCTGTCCCTTGGTCTTGAGACCATGGGGGGGTTGATGGAAAAGGTGATCCCGCGCAACACCACCATTCCGGTGGCCCGCGCGCAGGAATTCACCACATATAAAGATGGCCAGTCGGCCATGATGATTCACGTTCTGCAGGGTGAGCGCGAGCTGATCAGCGACTGCCGTTCGCTGGCGCGTTTCGAGCTTCGTGGTATTCCGGCCATGGTTGCCGGCGCCGCGAAAATCCGCGTGACCTTCCAGGTCGATGCCGACGGTTTGCTCAGCGTCGCGGCCCGTGAGCTGGGTTCCGGCGTAGAAGCCAGTATCCAGGTCAAGCCGTCCTACGGCCTGACCGACGGTGAGATCGCACGCATGCTCAAGGACTCCTTCGAGCACGCAGGCTCCGACAAGCAGGCGCGTCAGCTTCGTGAACACCAGGTCGACGGCGAGCGCCTGCTTGAAGCTGTCCAGGGAGCCCTGGATGCTGATGGCGAGCGACTGCTCAGCAGTGAAGAGCGCGAAGCCATCGAGTTCCAGATGCAAGAACTACGTGATTTGCTGACCGGCACCGATGGCCCTGCCATCGAGCAACAGACCAAGCGTCTGTCGCAGGTGACCGATGCATTTGCCGCCCGTCGCCTTGATTCGACGGTCAAAGCCGCACTGGCCGGGCGCAACCTGAATGAGATCGAGGAGTAACCGATGCCGCTGGTGACATTCCTGCCGCATGAGAAGTTCTGCCCAGAGGGGCTGAGCGTGGAGGTCGAGCCCGGGACCAATATCCTGGAGCTGGCCCACGACCATCACATCGAGATGGAAAGCGCCTGCGGTGGCGTAAAGGCCTGCACCACCTGCCACTGCATCGTGCGCAAGGGTTTCGACTCGCTTGAAGAAGCGGACGAACTCGAAGAGGACATGCTGGACAAGGCCTGGGGCCTGGAGGCGCAATCGCGTCTCGGCTGCCAGGTGGTCGTCGGTGATCAGGACCTGACCATCGAGATCCCCAAATACTCGCTCAACCACGCTGCCGAAGCGCCCCACTGAGGATTTTTCAATGAGTCTGAAATGGGTTGATGTACTTGAGATCGCTATCCAGCTTGCAGAAAGCAAGCCGGAAGTCGATCCTCGTTATGTGAATTTCGTCGATCTGCATCGCTGGGTGCTGGCCTTGCCAGAATTCAGCGACGATCCGTCACGCGGCGGTGAGAAAGTGCTCGAGGCCATCCAGGCGGCCTGGATAGACGAAGCCGACTAAGCGTGGCGCTGCAGGTTAGGCAATCCCCTGGAACCCGCGTATAATTCGCGGGTTTAATTTTTCGCAACACTCATATTCTGGAGTTTTCCATGGCTGTTCAACGTACTTTCTCGATCATCAAGCCTGACGCAGTTGCCAAAAACGTCATCGGCAAGATCACCACTCGCTTCGAAGACGCCGGCCTGAAAATCGTTGCTTCGAAAATCAAGCAACTGTCCAAAGCCGAAGCCGAAGGTTTCTACGCTGAGCACAGCGAGCGCGGCTTCTTCGGTGACCTGGTTGCCTTCATGACTTCCGGCCCGGTTGTCGTTCAGGTTCTGGAAGGCGAAAACGCCATCGCTCTGAACCGTGAGCTGATGGGCGCCACCAACCCTAAAGAAGCTGCTGCCGGCACCATCCGTGCTGACTTCGCCGAGTCGATCGACGCCAACGCCGTTCACGGTTCGGACTCCGAAGCTGCTGCTGCTCGCGAAATCGCTTACTTCTTCGCTGCTACCGAGGTAACCACTCGCTAAGCGAAAGCTTACGGGTGAGGGTGAATCCATGACGACATCTACTGGCAAAATCAACCTGTTGGGCCTGACCCAGCCGGAAATGGAACAATTCTTCGACTCAATCGGGGAGAAGCGCTTCCGTGCCGGCCAGGTGATGAAATGGATTCACCATTTTGGCGTCGATGATTTCGCCGCCATGACGAACGTCGGCAAGGCCTTGCGCGAAAAGCTCGAGGCTGTTGCCGAAATTCGTCCTCCGGAAGTGGTCAGTGAAGACATTTCCGCAGACGGCACCCGCAAATGGGTGATCCGCGTTGCCTCCGGCAGCTGCGTCGAGACCGTCTACATCCCAACCGACGATCGCGGCACTCTCTGCGTTTCGTCGCAAGCCGGCTGCGCCCTGGACTGCAGTTTCTGCTCCACCGGCAAGCAAGGCTTCAACAGCAACCTCACCGCCGCCGAAGTGATCGGCCAGGTGTGGCTTGCCAACAAATCCTTCGGGACCGTCCCGGCCAAGATCGACCGCGCGATTACCAACGTGGTCATGATGGGCATGGGCGAGCCTCTGCTGAATTTCGACAATGTCATCGCTGCCATGAAGATCATGATGGATGATCTGGGCTATGGCATTTCCAAGCGTCGCGTCACCTTGTCCACCTCCGGCGTGGTACCGATGATCGACGAACTGGCCAAGCACATCGACGTGTCCCTGGCCCTGTCGCTGCATGCGCCGAACGACGAGCTGCGCAACCAGCTGGTGCCGATCAACAAGAAGTACCCGCTGAAGATGTTGCTGGAGTCGTGCATGGGCTACATGGCCACCTTGGGTGGCAAGCGCGTGCTGACGGTCGAGTACACCCTGCTCAAGGACGTCAACGACCAGCCCGAGCATGCCGCGCAGATGATCGAACTGCTGCGCGATGTACCGTGCAAGATCAACCTGATCCCGTTCAACCCGTTCCCGCATTCCGGTTACGAGCGCCCTAGCAACAACGCTATTCGCCGCTTCCAGGACTTGCTGCACCACGGTGGCTTCAACGTCACCACCCGTACCACCCGTGGCGATGACATCGATGCCGCCTGTGGCCAGCTGGTCGGCCAGGTCAATGACCGTACCCGCCGCAGCGAGCGCTACATCGCCGTACGTCAGCTGTCTGCCGACGCCGAGCTGCAAGACAGCGCCGTGCGCCACTGAGTCCGGGCCCGCCATGAGCCTGCGCGCCGCGCTGTCGATCCTTGCGCTTTCGCTGCTGGCCGGCTGCGTGTCGGGTGGTGCGAATGACCCACTGGCAACTCGACAGGGGCGAGTGGAGGCGGGGAGTGCCTATGTGCAGCTTGGGCTTGGCTATTTGCAACAAGGTTTGACCGAGCAGGCCAAGGCTCCGTTGGGCAAGGCACTGGTGCTCGATGCCAAGGATGGCGATGCTCACGCAGCCTTGGCCCTGGTGTTTCAGGCCGAAGGTGAAGCTGCGCTGGCTGAGGAACACTTCAAGAAAGCGTTGTCGGCAAGCCCCGGCGACACGCGAATTCGCAACAATTACGGCAGTTTCCTATATGCTCAGCAGCGTTTTGCCGAAGCCGAGCAGATGTTTCGCCTGGCCAGCGCCGATACCCTGTATCCTGAACGTTCGCGCGTCTACGAGAACCTTGGCCTGACAGCCCTGAAACTCGGCAACCGTGACCAGGCGCAGGCGTATCTGAGCAAGGCCCTGCAACTCAACCAGCGGCAACCCAGGGCGTTGCTGGAAATGGCTGAGTTGTCCTACGAAAACAGGCATTATGTGCCGGCACGGGGTTTCTACGATCGTTTCAGCCAGTTGAGCGATCACAATGCCCGTAGCCTCCTGCTGGGTAGCCGTCTTGCCCGGGTGTTCGACGAGCAAGGCACACAGGCCGAACTGGGCCAGCAATTACAACGACTTTATCCCGGTACGCCGGAATATCAGCAATACCTGTCGGAGCAACGATGAAAGCCGCGCATCCCGAAGTAGCAGCAGCGACTGGCCAGAACCCCGGTGAATTGTTGCGCCAGGCCCGCGAAAGACGGGAGTGGTCGCAAGCCGAGGTGGCCCGCAAGCTCAACCTCACCGTAAGTTCGCTGAACCACGTGGAAACCGGTGCCTTCGACAAGCTGCCAGGGCATACCTTCGCCCGTGGCTACATCCGTGCCTATGCCAAGCTGATGGACATGGACCAGGCGCCGCTGGTCGAGGCCTTCGACCAGTACACCGGCACCCATGCCAAGGGCAGCGACGTACATTCACTGGGCCGCATCGAAGAGCCGGTGCGCCTTTCGCACAACATCCTGCGCGGTGTCAGCCTGTTGCTGCTGGTTGCGGTGGTCGGTGGCAGCTTCCTGTGGTGGCAGGACCAGGGCAGCCTGCGCGGCAAGGACCTGGCCAATATCGCCCTGGAGCATGTCGAGGTCGAAAGCGCCGACGGTACCACCCAGATCCACCCGCTGGATGAGCCTGAAGACCAGGCTGTTACCTTAGGCCAGCAGGGCGAAAGCGCGCCGCTGCCGCTGGAGCAGGCACCTGCCGAGCCGGTTGCCGAGGCCAGCAGCGAGGCCGCCCCGGCTGCCGCAGCAGCCGCGCCGGTCCAGCAGGCGCCTGCACAGGCTGAAGCGCCTGCGCCGACAACGGCAGCACCAGCCGCGCCAGCCACGCCAGCCGCCCCCGTAGCCCAGGCCGCCCCTGTGGCGCCTGCCGCCAGCGTGCCGGCCATTGCCACCGAGCCTGCCGCCGTGCCGGCCGGCAGCGCCAAGGTTGCAATCCAGTTCACCGCCGATTGCTGGACCCAGGTGTCCGATGGCAACGGCAAGGTGCTGTTCAGCGCCATCAAGCGCAAGGGCGACAACCTCGAGCTGACCGGCAAGCCGCCGTTCGCGGTGCGCCTGGGCTTTGCCCGCGGCGCCCAGGTCAGCTACAACGGCCAGGCCGTCGATGTTGCCCCGTTCACCAGTGGCGAAACCGCTCGCCTGAAGTTGGGACAGTAAGTCATGCACGGCGAATCTCCGATCAAACGTCGCGAATCCCGCAAAATCTGGGTCGGCAATGTGCCTGTGGGTGGTGATGCCCCCATCGCGGTGCAGAGCATGACCAACACCGACACCAATGATGTCGCCGCCACCGTTGGCCAGATCCAGCGCCTGGTCGATGCGGGGGTCGACATCGTCCGTGTTTCGGTACCGGACATGGACGCCGCCGAGGCGTTCGGCAAAATCAAGCAACTGGTCAGCGTACCGCTGGTCGCCGACATCCACTTCGACTACAAGATCGCGTTGCGCGTGGCCGAACTGGGCGTCGACTGCCTGCGTATCAACCCGGGCAACATCGGCCGTGAGGACCGTGTTCGTGCTGTGGTCGATGCCGCTCGTGACCGTGGCATCCCGATCCGTATCGGTGTCAACGCAGGCTCCCTGGAAAAGGACCTGCAGAAGAAATATGGCGAGCCAACCCCGGCGGCACTGGTCGAATCGGCCCTACGCCATGTCGAGCACCTGGACCGCCTGGATTTCCAGGACTTCAAGGTCAGCGTCAAGGCCTCCGACGTGTTCATGGCCGTCGAAGCCTATCGCTTGCTGGCCAAGCAGATCATCCAGCCGCTGCACCTGGGCATCACCGAGGCCGGTGGGCTGCGCTCCGGCACGGTGAAATCCGCCGTCGGCCTCGGTATGCTGCTGGCCGAAGGCATCGGCGATACCATCCGCATTTCGCTGGCGGCCGACCCGGTCGAGGAAGTGAAGGTCGGCTACGACATCCTCAAGTCGCTGCACCTGCGTTCGCGTGGCATCAACTTCATCGCCTGCCCGAGCTGCTCGCGGCAGAACTTCGATGTGGTCAAGACCATGAACGAACTGGAAGGGCGCCTGGAAGACCTGCTGGTACCGCTGGACGTGGCGGTGATCGGTTGTGTGGTCAACGGCCCTGGCGAAGCGAAGGAAGCCCACGTTGGCCTGACCGGCGGCACGCCGAACCTGATCTACATCGACGGCAAGCCGGCGCAGAAACTGACCAATGACAACCTGGTCGATGAGCTGGAAAAGCTCATCCGCCAGAAAGCGGCCGAAAAGGTCGAGGCCGACGCGGCGCTGATCGCCCGCGGCTGACACACAGATTCGTAAGGACTTTTCGTGAGCAAATCGCTGCAAGCCATCCGTGGCATGAACGACATCCTGCCAGAGCAGTCGCCGCTGTGGCGCTACTTCGAAGGCACCGTCGCCGGGCTGCTGGACACCTATGGGTACAGCCAGATCCGCACGCCGATCGTCGAGTTCACCGAGCTTTTCAAGCGCTCCATCGGTGAAGTCACCGACATCGTCGAAAAAGAGATGTACACCTTCGAGGACCGCAACGGCGATTCGCTGACCCTGCGCCCTGAAGGCACCGCTGCCTGCGTACGTGCAGTGCTCGAGCACGGCATCACCGGCAACGGCCAGGTGCAGAAGCTGTGGTACATCGGCCAGATGTTCCGCCACGAGCGCCCGCAGAAGGGCCGCTACCGTCAGTTCCACCAGATTGGCGTCGAGGTGTTCAACCTGGACGGCCCGGACATCGATGCCGAGCTGATCATGCTGACCTGGCGTCTGTGGGGCCTGCTGGGCATCCAGGATGCGGTCAAGCTCGAGCTGAACAGCCTGGGCACCAGCGAGGCCCGCGCCCGCTACCGCGACGCGCTGGTCGAGTTCCTCTCGGCGCGCCTGGAACAACTCGACGAAGACAGCCAGCGCCGCCTCAAGAGCAATCCGCTGCGCATCCTCGACAGCAAGGACCCGAACACCCAGGCGGTGCTGGTCGGCGCGCCGAAGCTGGAAGACTACCTCGACGAAGACTCCCGCGTGCACTTCGAGGGCCTCAAGGCCCGTCTGGATGCCGCCGGCATTCCGTTCGTGATCAACACCAAGCTGGTGCGTGGCCTGGACTACTACAGCAAGACCGTGTTCGAGTGGGTCACCGACAAGCTCGGCGCCCAGGGCACCGTCTGCGCAGGCGGCCGCTACGATGGCCTGGTCGAGCAGATGGGTGGCAAACCGACCACCGGCGTTGGTTTCGCCATGGGTATCGAGCGCCTGATCCTGCTGCTGGAGACCCTGGGCAAGGTACCGGCGTCCATCAACCGTCAGATCGATGTCTACCTGTGCGCCTTCGGCGAGCAGGCGGAGCTGGCTGGCCTGCGCTTGTCCGAGAGCCTGCGCGACCGGCTGCCGGGCCTGCGCCTGGCGGTCAACGCCGGTGGCGGCAGCTTCAAGAGCCAGTTCAAGAAAGCCGACAAGAGCGGCGCGTTGTTCGCCCTGATCCTGGGTGACGACGAGCTGGCCAAGCAAGAGATTGGCCTCAAGCCCCTGCGTGGTCAGGGCGAACAACAGAACATTGCCTGGGATGCTCTGGCTGAGCACCTGGAAACCGCGATCGCTCAGGCGTAACGCGGTTCAACAAGCGAATAGGCGAAAAGGAGTATTGGGGTGTCGAGTACCGATGATGATGACCTGGCAGGGGTCAAGGACTGGTGGAACCGTAACGGCAAGCCACTGCTGACCGGTGCGCTGCTGGCTGGCGTAGTGGTGTTGGGCTGGAACACGTGGCACAAGTACCAGGACAACCAGTCGCAAGGCGCATCGCAGCTGTATCAGGCCCTGCTTGAAACCAGCCTGACGCCAAGCGGGCAGCCGGACGCGACCAAGGTCGCGGAGCTGTCCGGCAAGCTCAAGAGCGAGTTCGGTGGTACCGCCTACGCCCAGTACGGCAGCCTGTTCGTGGCCAAGGTCGCGGTAGAGAGCGGCAAGCTCGACGACGCCGCTGCCGAGCTCAAGAATGTGCTCGACAAGCCTGCTGACGACACCCTGGGCGAAATTTCGCGCCAGCGCCTGGCACGCGTGCTCGCGGCCCAGGACAAGGCTGAAGATGCGCTCAAGCTGCTCGACGGCGACGCCGACAAGGCGTTTTTGGCCAGCCGTGAAGAATTGAAGGGCGACCTGCTGGTGCAGTTGGGTCGTGCCGACGATGCCCACAGCGCTTATGAAAAAGCCAAGGCCGCGCTGTCCGATGAGGCGGCGGTCGGTGGCTTGCAACTGAAGCTGGATGACTTGGCCAAAGGGGACGCGTGACGTGATCGGTTGGAAACAAGCAGCAGTGCTGACCCTGGCCGTACTGGCCGCAGGTTGCAGCAGCAACAGCAAGAAGGAACTGCCTCCGGCCGAGCTGACCAAGTTCACCGAAGAAGTGGTACTGAAAAAGCAGTGGAGCCGTTCGATCGGTGACGGCCAGGGCGAGACTTACAATACCCTGGTGCCAGCCATCGAGAACGACCGCATCTACGCCAGCGACGTCAATGGCGAAGTCTTCGCCCTCGACCGCATTACCGGCGACGTGGTGTGGAAGCAGGATCTGGAGCTGCCGGTTTCCGGCGCCGTCGGCGTTGGCTATGGCCTGGTCATGCTCGGCACCCTCAAGGGTGAAGTGATTGCCCTGGACTCCAGCACCGGTGAAGAGCGCTGGCGCTCGCGCGTAACCAGCGAAGTCCTGGCGCCGCCTGCCAACAACGGTGACGTTGTGGTGGTGCAGACTCAGGACGACCGTCTGATCGGCCTCGATGCCGCTACCGGCGACCGCCGCTGGATCTACGAGAGCACCCCGGCTGTACTGACCCTGCGGGGCACCGGTGCGCCGATCGTCACCAACCGTCTGGCTGTAGCCGGCCTGTCCACCGGCAAAGTGGTCGCGGTCGACATCAACAACGGCGTGCCGGTGTGGGAGAGCCGTGTGGCGATCCCGCAGGGCCGTTCCGAGCTGGACCGTGTGGTCGACATCGACGGCGGCCTGCTGCTGTCCGGTGGTACGCTGTACGTCAGCACCTACCAGGGGCGCGTAGCGGGCCTGGACCTGGAAAGCGGCCGTGTGCTGTGGCAGCGTGATGCCTCGAGCTACGTGGGTGTCGCCCAAGGTTTCGGCAACGTCTATGTCAGCGAAGCTTCGGGCAGTGTCGAGGGTGTCGACGAGCGCTCTTCCAGCGCGCTGTGGACCAACGACTCGATGGCGCGCCGCCAATTGTCGGCACCGGAAGTGTTTTCCAGCTACGTGGCTGTAGGTGACTTCGAAGGTTACCTGCACCTGCTCAGCCAGGTCGACGGCCGTTTCGTCGGCCGTGAGCGTATCGACAGCGATGGCCTGCGCGCCCGGCCCCTGGTGGTCGGCGACACCATCTATGTCTTTGGCAACAGCGGCAAGCTCGAGGCACTGACCATCCGCTGAAGCTATGCTCAAGGCCACGACAGGTCTTGAGTTGCGGCGTAGGACACGCCGCCCGAACTCCGGCCGCTGCCTTGCAGCGGCCTTTGCATTTTCAAGAATTCAAGAGTGGAGAGCCGCATGGTTCCCGTAATCGCCCTGGTGGGACGGCCGAACGTCGGCAAATCCACCATGTTCAACCGCCTGACCAAAACCCGCGATGCCATCGTGGGTGACCTGTCGGGTCTGACCCGTGACCGCCAGTATGGTGATGCCAGCTGGCAGGGTCGCTCCTTCATCCTGATCGACACCGGTGGTATCACCGGTGACGAAGTGGGCATGGATGAGAAGATGGCCGAGCAGTCGCTGATGGCCATCGAAGAAGCCGACTATGTGCTGTTCCTGGTCGACGCCCGCGCCGGCATGACTGCCGCCGACCAGATGATCGCCGAGCACCTGCGCAAGCGGAACAAGTCGGCCATCCTGGTGGCCAACAAGATCGACAACATCGACGCCGACGTCGCCCGCGCCGAGTTTTCGCCGCTGGGCATGGGCAATGCCATTCCGGTGGCCGGCTCGCAGGGCCGCGGCATCAATCAGTTGATGGAGTCGGTGCTGGGCCACATTCCTCGCGATGCTGAGGAAGAAGCCCTCGACCAGGAGGTTGCCGAAGGCGAGGAAGCGGTACGCATCCCCGGCCCGAGCGAAAAGGATGGCATCAAGATCGCCATCATCGGCCGCCCCAACGTGGGCAAGTCGACCCTGGTCAACCGCATGCTCGGCGAAGAGCGCGTGGTGGTCTACGACCAGCCGGGTACCACCCGTGACAGTATCTACATCCCGTTCGAGCGCGATAACGAGAAGTACACCTTCATCGACACCGCTGGCGTGCGCAAGCGCGGCAAGATCCACGAGGAAGTCGAAAAGTTCTCGGTGGTGAAGACGCTGCAGGCGATCAAGGACGCCAACGTGGTGATCTTCGTCATGGACGCCCGCGAGGGTGTGGTCGACCACGACCTCAACCTGCTGGGCTTCGCCCTGGAAGCGGGCCGCGCCATCGTCATCGCCCTGAACAAGTGGGACGGCATGGAGTCGGGTGAGCGCGACTACGTCAAGACCGAGCTGGAGCGCCGGCTGTTCTTCGTCGACTTTGCCGACATCCACTTCATCTCGGCGCTGCACGGCACCGGCGTGGGCCACCTGTACAAGTCGGTGCAGGCCGCGTTCAAATCGGCGGTCACCCGCTGGCCAACCAGCCGTCTGACGCAGATCCTCGAAGACGCCGTCAGTGAGCACCAGCCACCGCTGGTCAACGGCCGCCGCATCAAGCTGCGCTATGCCCACCTCGGCGGTGCCAACCCGCCGCTGATCGTGATCCACGGCAACCAGACCGAGAAGATTCCCAAGTCGTACTCGCGTTACCTGGAAAACACTTACCGCCGGGTGCTCAAACTGGTCGGTACGCCGATCCGCATCGAGTACAAAGGCGGTGAGAACCCGTACGAGGGCAAGAAGAACACCCTCACCGACCGCCAGGTCAACAAGAAGCGCCGCTTGATGTCGCACCACAAGAAGGCCGAGAAGAAGCGCCGCGACAAGCGCTGACAAGCGGCAAACTTCAAGTCGCAGGCTGCAAGAATGAGCGGACGCTGATACATGTCGCTTTTTCTTGTGGCTTGGAGCTTGTAGCTTATAGCTCTCCGTCCCGCAGGAAAGAGGGCTTCATGATCCGCAGCAAACTGCCGAACGTCGGCACGACCATCTTCACCACCATGTCCCAGCTCGCCGTGCAGACGGGCGCGCTCAACCTTTCCCAGGGTTTCCCCGACTTCAATGGCCCGCAGGCTTTGCTCGATGCGGTTGGCCGCCATGTGTCCGCCGGGCATAACCAGTATGCGCCGATGACCGGCTTGCCGGCCTTGCGCCAGCAGGTGGCGGCCAAGGTCGAGCGCCTGTATGGGACCAAGGTCGATGCCGATCAGGAAGTGACCATCACCCCGGGCGCCACCGAGGCGATCTTCTGTGCCATCCAGGCGGTGATCCACGCGGGTGACGAGGTGATCGTCTTCGACCCCTGTTACGACAGCTATGAGCCCTCCGTGGCGCTTGCCGGCGGCCGCTGCGTGCACGTACAGCTCAGTGATGGCGACTTCGGTATCGACTGGCAGAGGTTCAGCGATGCCCTGAGCCCGCGCACACGCATGGTCATCCTCAATTCGCCGCATAACCCCAGTGGTGCGCTGATCACGGCTGAAGACCTGGACCAGTTGGCGCGCCTGATCGCTGACCGCGATATCTACCTGGTCAGCGACGAAGTGTATGAACACCTGGTCTACGATGGCGTACGTCATGCCAGCGTTCTGGCGCATGCAGAGCTGTACCGCCGCGCGTTCGTGGTCAGTTCGTTCGGCAAGACGTACCACGTGACCGGCTGGAAGACCGGCTACGTGGTCGCGCCACCTGCCTTGAGCGCGGAGCTGCGCAAAGTGCATCAGTACGTCAATTTTTGCGGGGTTACACCGCTGCAGTGTGCACTCGCGGACTTCATGGCCGAACACCCTCAGCATGTCGACGAACTGCCAGGTTTCTACCAGGCCAAGCGCGACCTGTTCTGCGACCTGCTCAAAGGTTCGCGTTTCAGCTTTACCCGCACGGCCGGCACCTATTTCCAGCTGGTGGACTATTCGCAGATCCGGCCAGACCTGAACGACGTCGAAATGGCCCTTTGGCTCACCCGTGAACACGGCGTGGCGACCATTCCGGTGTCGGTGTTCTACCAGCAACCCATCCCCGAGCAACGCCTGGTACGCCTGTGCTTTGCCAAACGTGAGGAGACGCTGCGTCAGGCAGCGGAAAAACTATGCGCGATCTGAGTGCACTGCCCAACCTGAAAATCGCCCTGGTGCAAACGGCCCTGGCCTGGCACGACCGCGAGGCCAATTACGCGCATTTCGAGGTGTTGCTCGACCAGGCTGGAGATGCCGACCTGGTGATCCTCCCCGAGATGTTCACCACTGGTTTTTCGATGGAATCGGAAAGCTTGGCCGAGCCCGAGAACGGCCCGACCTACAAATGGCTCAAGGCTCAGGCCAAGCGCATCAACGCAGTGGTTACCGGTAGCGTTATCATCCAGGCCGCCGATGGCAGCCACCGCAACCGCTTGCTGTGGGCGCGCCCGGACGGCGAGATCCTGCACTACGACAAGCGCCACCTGTTCCGCATGGCCGGTGAGCACAAGCATTACACCCCGGGTGAGCGTCAGGTGCAGTTCGAGATCAAGGGCTGGCGGGTACGCCCGCTGATCTGCTATGACCTGCGTTTTCCGGTGTGGAGCCGCGATGCCCAAGATACCGACCTGCTGTTGTACACCGCGAACTGGCCGGCGGCGCGCCGCCAGCACTGGAACCGGCTGCTGCCGGCGCGGGGTATCGAGAACCTGTGCTTCGTGGCGGCGGTGAACCGGGTGGGCACCGATGGCAAGGGTTTCGCGTATTCCGGCGACAGCCAGGTGCTGGATTTCCAGGGTGAAAGCTTGCTCAGTGCGGGCGAGGCAGACGGGGTGTTCACGGTCGTGCTGAGGGCGGCGGAGCTCGCCAACTACCGTACCCGCTTCCCGGCCAACCTGGATGCCGATACCTTCGAGCTGCATTGAGCCAGCACCGCCCCCCGGTAGGAGCGGCCTTGTGTCGCGAAAGGGTCGCAGAGCGGCCCCAGCAATTGTTGCATCAATGCCGAAACATCGAGGGCCGCTTCGCGGCCCGTTCGCGACACAAGGCCGCTCCTACAGCGGCCAGCTGTGTCAGTTCAATCCCTGATCAGTAAACATCCCGCCGATAACGCCCGTCTTCGATCAACTGCTCGACCATTTCTTCACCGAGCATGCCCTTGAGCGCCGCATCAACTCCGGCCGCCATCCCGTGCAGGCTGCCGCAGACATACACATAAGCGCCATCGGCAACCCAGCGCTTGAACTCCTCAGCCTGCTGCAGCAATACATCCTGCACATACACCTTTTCGGCCTGATCGCGCGAGAACGCCAGGTCCAGGCGTGCCAGGTCGCCGCTCTCCAGCCAGGTTTGCAGCTCATCGCCACACAACAGGTCATGCGCGCGGTTACGCTCGCCGAACAGCAGCCAGTTGCGCTGCTCGCCGGCATTGATCCGCGCCCGCAGCAGGCAGCGCAGGCCCGCAAGGCCAGTGCCGTTGCCGATCAGGATCATCGGCGCGGCGCTTTCGGGCAGATGGAAGCCACTGTTGCGCCGCAGGCGCAGGCCAAGGGTGCCATCGACTGGCAGGTACTCGGTCAGCCAGCCAGAGCCCAGGCCAAGGTTGCCGTCGGGGTGACGCTCCTGGCGCACGATCAGCTCCAGCACACCATCGCTGGCGATCGAGGCGATGGAGTATTCGCGGCTGCCGATCGGTGCCAGCGCATCGATCAGCGCTTGTGGCTGCAAGCCGATCAGGTGGTCCCGGCGGGTTGGTAGCTGGCGGCCTGCCAGGGCTTGGCCGAGCGTCTCGTTCAGGCCGTGAAGCTGCACAGTGGCGTTGGCGTCGAGGGCCATGCCGCTGAGGAATGCATCCACGCGTGGCTGGCCATTGAGCGGCAGAACTTCTACCAGGTCACCGGCCTCCCAGCTGGCGGGCTCTTCAGGGCGCAGGCCGATCAGGTAGACCGGTTGGCCTTGACTGCCTGGATTGAGCAGATCGCGGCTGACCAGGTTCCAGTTGCCGAAACTTGGCGGTTGCCAGGCAGCGACGGGTTGGGCGCCAGTCAGCTGCGCCAGTTCCTGCTGCCATTGCTGCAGGGCCGCCGGGTCGGCGTTGTCCACTTCCACCGGGCTGAACGCCGTGCTGGCACCGCGCTCGCCGAGCCATGCCTGCAGGCGCCGGGCAAAGCCGCAGAAGTGCGGGTACTGGCGATCACCGAGCGCCAGCACGGCATAGCTGAGGCCGTTCAGGGCCCAAGGCTGGCCCAGCACCTTGCGCTCGAAGGCGCGGGCGCTGTCAGGCGCTTCGCCGTCACCGAACGTGCTGACCACGAACAGCGCGCGACGCGTCTGGCGCAGGTCCTCTTCGCCAAGGTCAGCAAGCGCACGTACTTGCACCGGCAAGCCTGCGGCCTGCAACTGCCCGGCGCTCTGCCAGGCCAGTTGCTCGGCGAAACCGCTCTGGCTGGCGAAGCCAATCAGCCAGCTGTCGCCGCTGGCGCTGGCGTTGGCGACGTGGCCGCGGGCGGCACGCACCTGGCGCTTCTTGCGGCGGCGGTCGAGGTACAAAAGCCAGCCGGTGACGAAGAACAGCGGCATGGTCAGGCTGGCGAGGGTGACGATGATCCGCCCCGGCAGGCCGAAGTATTCACCCACGTGCAAGGCATAAACACTTTGCAGCAGCTGGGCCTTGAAGGACTTGTCGGTGTAGCGGTCGTGGTTTTTCACCTGGCCGGTGGCAGGGTCCAGGGTCAGGGTATTGAAGGCGCGTGGGTGCGCGGCGCTGTCGAGCAGGTAGAACAGGCTGGCGGGCTGGCCGCCAGCAGGTGGCAGGCGCAGGTTGTACATGGCAAGCCCTGGCCCGGCAGCGTCCTTGAGGTTGGCCCAGATGGCGTCGTAGTCGACCACCAGCGGCGGTGCGTTCTTGTCCACCTTCTGCGGCCCATGGCGGCCACGGCCTTCGCCGCGCTTGTGCTGCTGTCCTGCGCCAGGCGCGTCGGCAAGCAACCTGTTCAGGCCTTCGCGGTACCACTCGTAGGACCAGAACAGGCCGGTCAGCGCGAACAGAAGGTAGAACAGCAGGCACCAGGTGCCGGCTACGGCATGCAGGTCCCAGTTGAAGGCGCGGCCTTTTTTGGCCCAGTCGAAGGTCAGCCAGGTGCGCCAGTTCAGGGCTTTGCGCGGCCAGCGCAGGTACAGGCCGGAGAGGCAGAAGAACACCAGCATCAGGGTGCAGGCGCCCGTGATCTGCCGGCCGGTGTCACCCATGGCCAGGAACCGGTGCAGGGTGAGCATCAGTTTGAAGAAGTCTTGCCCGGCGGCCTGGCCCTTGAGCTCGCCGGTATAGGGGTCGGCATAGCGCAACTCACCGCGGCGCTCGCCCGGCGGCGGTGTGAAGAAGACCCGTGCGGCGTTGCCTTCGCGTACATCGACCCACAGCATCGACACTTTGTCGCCTTGGGCGGCCTCGACCCTGCGCACCAGTTCAGCCGGAGGCAGCACGCCCTCGGCGCGCACCTCGACCTTCAACACGTCAGCGTTGAAGGCGCGCAGCAATTCTTCCTGGAACGAATAGAGCGCACCGGTAATACCCATCAAGGCCAGCACCAGGCCAGCGGTGATGCCAAAGAACCAGTGCAATTGGAACAGCGTCTTCTTCACCACATCGTTCACCTTGTGTTGCTGCCGCGCCCTGCGCGGGGTGCATTATGCCTTGATACGCAAAAGCCCCGCTCATTGGAATGAACGGGGCTCCGGGTTGCTGCTTTAGAAGTGGACGCTGGTGGTCAGCAATGCAGTCCTGCCCGCCGCCTGGTTGGCGAAGTGGGTGGAGAACGCTTTGTCGTAGTACACCTCGTTGGTCAGGTTCTGCACGTTAAGTTGCAGGTCGACGTTCTTGGTCAGCTTGTAGGCGGCCATGGCGTCGTAACGTACATAGCTGTCGACCATGGTGGTGTTGGCCACGTTGCCGTAGACGTCATCCACATAGAAGGCGCCACCGCCGACCGTCAGCTTCGGGGTGATCGAGTACGTGGTCCACAGGCTGGCGCTGTTGTTCGGCGTGTTCGGCAACTGGTTGCCGTCGTTGGCCTTGCCCAACGGGCCGCCGTCGATCTGGCGGGCTTGCAGGTAGGTGTAGCCGGCGAACACCTGCCACTTGTCGGTGAGCTTGCCGCTGGCCGACAGTTCGATGCCTTGCACGCGGGTTTCGCCGACGTTTTCGTAGGTGGTGGTGTCCACCTGCACACGGGCGTTTTCCTTTTCGGTGCGGAACAGCGCGGCGGCCAGGGACAGGCGCTCGTCGAGCAGGTCCCACTTGGTGCCGATTTCGTAGTTGGTGGTTTCTTCCGGCTCCATGTCGCTGGCCAGGATGTTGCCACCACGGTCGGTGGTGCCCGACAGCGGGTTGCCTTCGGTACCCTCGCCGAGCATCGCCCCGGGCGGGGTGGCGGAAGTGGCATAGGACACGTAGATGCTACCGTTCTCGGCCGGTTTCCAGACCAGGCCCAATTGGCCGGTGAAGAACTCGCTGGTGTCGCGGCCTTTGGTCGGGACGCCGTTCTTGTTCACCACTGTCGCGCCGGAGGCATCGTAAGTGCGGAACTTGGTATCGAAGTGGTCGTAACGCAGGCCCATGTTCAACAGCCACTCAGGCGTCAGCTCCAGGGTGTCGAAAGCGTAGATTGCGCGGGTCTTGCTGCTGGTCTTGGTCCCGGCGTAGTTGCGCGAGATCGTGCCATCCCAGGCATCGTCGGGGTTCGGGTCGCTCAGCGAAGTACAGCTGCCACCATTGCCCGGGCCGGTGCAGGTGAGCTTGCTGTTTGGCGACACCGTGTAGCTTTGGCGGTCCGAGTCTTCCTTGCTGAACTCGACCCCGGTGGAGAAGTTGTTCTTGAAACCGCCCACGAAGAACTCACCGAACAGGTCGGTCTGGTTGGTGGTGGTGGCAGTGTTGCCTACACGGGTATTGGCACGACGCCATACGCCGTTGTTGTTGACATTGCCCAAACTGTCGTCTGGCTGGGTCAGGATGTAGTCCTGCATGCTGTTGCCATGACGCAGGGTGTTCTTGATGGTCAACGATTCGCTCAGGTCGTGTTCCACGGCGATAGTAGCGATGTCCACACGGGTCTTGCGGAAGTCGCGACCGGTCAGGCCGTAGAAGTTGTCGCTGTCGCCGCCGTCGATCGGCTTGCTGGGGTGCGCCGAGGTACGCGCGCTACTGCCACCGGTAGGGATGCTGTACGGGATGCCCGAATCCGGCAGGTCGTCGCTTTCCAGGTGGTAGTAGTCGAGGTTGACGCGGGTTGGCGTGCCCAGGCCAAAGGCCAGCGACGGGGCGATACCCCAGCGGTCATAGTTGACCTTGTCTCGGCCGGCAACGTTGCTCTCATGGGTCATCAGGTTGAGGCGGCCGGCAGCGGTGTCGCTGAACTGGTAGTTGCCGTCAAAGGTGTAGCGCTGGGTCTGGTCGCTGCCCCAGGTCCAGGCACCGTCCAGCGAGTTGCCCAGGTGTGCACGCTTGCTCACCAGGTTGATGGTGCCGCCTGCCGCGCCGCGGCCACCGATGGCCGAGTTGGGGCCTTTGGCCACTTCCACCGATTCGATGGCGAAGATTTCACGGGTCTGCGCACCGGTATCGCGTACACCGTCCAGGTAGGTGTCACCCTGGGCGTCAAAACCACGAATGAACGGACGGTCGCCTTGCGGGTTGCCGCCTTCGCCTGCACCAAAGGTGATGCCTGGCACAGTGCGCAGGGCATCCTGCAGGCTCAGGGCGTTGGTGTCCTTGATGACTTGCTGGGGGATTACGGTAACCGAGCGTGGGGTGTCCACCAACGGCGCGGTGTACTTCTGCGAGGAGGCCTTTTCGACCTTGTAATCGGTGCTGGCCTGTTCCGCCTTGCCATTGACGCTGGTGGCATCGAGGGTGATGGCGCTGTTGGTAGCCGGATCGGCGGCGTAGGCGGACGAAGCGCTCAGGGCGACGCCGATGGCGGACACGATCAGGCGTGGAGAACTCACTGCAGATGGCACGTATTGACGCATTGTTATGGACCTTCCCCAAGGTGTGAAGGCCGCGGATCATAATGCAAGTGATTGCAGGTCACAATTGAGATTCGTTACCATTCACTTCGAACTTACAATCTTTACAAATTCTCTTTACGGTTTAATCAAGCTGAAACGTCTCGGGTGAAGAAAGGGCTTGTACGGCGTAAAAGGGAATCAATATCATTGCCACCTTTACACTCCTTAACGGTGCCGCCGCCATGCTGCTTCATATCCCCGGCCTGTTCGACGCCAATGAGCTTGCCCGCATTCGCGAGGCCCTGGAGCAGGCCGATTGGGCCGATGGCAAGGTCACGGCCGGCTATCAGTCGGCCAAGGCCAAGCACAACTTGCAGCTGCCAGAAGGCCACGCGCTGGCGAAGGAAATCGGCAGCGCGCTGATCGACCGCCTGTGGAAAACCCCACGGTTCATGTCGGCGGCCCTGCCGCACAAGGTCTTCCCGCCACTGATCAACTGCTACCGCGAGGGTGGCAACTTCGGCTTCCACATCGACAATGCCTTGCGCCAGCCAAAAGGCAGCCCGGAGCGGGTGCGCACCGACCTGTCCTCGACGCTTTTCCTGAGCGACCCGGACAGCTATGACGGCGGCGAACTGGTGATCCAGGACACTTATGGCGAGCAGCAGGTCAAGCTGGCTGCCGGTGACCTGGTGCTGTACCCGGGCACCAGCCTGCACAAGGTCAACCCGGTGACGCGCGGCGTGCGTTATGCGGCGTTCTTCTGGACCCAGAGCCTGGTACGGGAGGACAGCCAGCGGGCGTTGCTGTTCGAGATGGACAATGCCATCCAGCAACTCACCGCCGATGTGCCCGAGCACCCCTCGTTGCTGCAATTGACCGGCACCTACCATAACCTGCTGCGCCGCTGGGCAGAGGTCTGAGCCGTGTCCTATCAGTTGCGCCGTGAAGAAGTGCTGGATGTCGCTGGCCTCAAGGCCATGCTCGAAGACAGTCCGGGCAAGGCCGCCCAGGCGATTCTCGCGGCGGCAGGGCAGGGCGTGATCGAAGCTCAGGTGCTGCTCGGGCAGATCCTGCTCGACGGCCGCGGCATCGAAGCGGATGCCGAAGTGGCCCGGCGCTGGTTCGGCATTGCTGCCCAGGGTGGCAGCGCCATGGCGCACAACATGCTCGGGCGTTGCCTGGAGCATGGTTGGGGCGGCGAGGTGAATGTGGCGCAGGCTGCGGTTCACTATGCCCGCGCAGCCGATGCCGGGTTGGATTGGGGCCTGTATAACCTGGGCAACCTGCTGGCTACCGGGCGTGGGGTACCGGCCAATCAGGCGCAGGCATTGATGTGCTACGAGAAGGCTGCGCGGCTGGGGCATGCCAAGTCGATGAACCTGTATGGGCGTTACCTGGAGCAGGGTATCGCTACGGCGCCCAGCCCGGCGCGGGCAGTGCGCTGGTACAGGCGTGCCGCCGAAGCGGGGGATTTTCGTGGGATGTTCAGCCTGGCGCTGGTGCTGGTAGAGCGTGGGCAGATGGCCGAGGCAGGGCAGTGGCTGGAGCAGGCGCGGGTTGAGGGGAACATGAATTTTCTGCGCAGTGCTTTGGCGACCTTGCAGGGGGCGGGGCCAGGGTTGATGGCCTTTGCGGCGCGGTATGCCGCAGAGATAGAACAGCGCGAAGCGTGATGGGGTCAACCTGAATGAAAACGGGGCCTTTCGGCCCCGTTCTGCATTACAGGTAGTAGGCCTTCAGCGGCGGGAAGCCGTTGAATTCCACCGCGCTGTAGCTGGTGGTGTAGGCACCGGTCGACAGCCAGTAGAGGCGGTCACCGATCGCCAGGTTCAGCGGCAGGCCGTACTTGTAGTGCTCGTACATGATGTCGGCGCTGTCGCAGGTCGGGCCGGCGATGACCACTTCTTCCATCTCGCCTTTCTTTTCGGTCCAGATCGGGAACTTGATGGACTCGTCCATGGTTTCGATCAGGCCGGAGAATTTGCCCACGTCGGTGTACACCCAGCGCTCGACGGCGGTGCGCGACTTGCGCGCAACCAGCACTACTTCGCTGACCAGGATACCGGCGTTGGCGATCAGCGAACGGCCTGGCTCGAGGATGATTTCCGGCAGGTCGTCACCGAAGTCTTCCTTGAGGAAGCGGATGATCTCTTCAGCGTAGGTTTCCAGGCTGTTGGTGCGGGTGATGTAGTTGGCCGGGAAGCCGCCACCCATGTTGATCAGCTTCAGCTCGATGCCGTCTTCTTCCTTCAGGCGCTCGAAGATCACCTTGACCTTGGCGATGGCGGCGTCCCACACGCTGATGTCGCGCTGCTGCGAACCCACGTGGAAGGAAATGCCGTATGGCACCAGGCCCAGATCGCGGGCCAGGATCAGCAGGTCCATGGCCATGTCGGTCTGGCAGCCGAACTTGCGCGACAGTGGCCAGTCGGCGGTGGTGGAGCCTTCGGTGAGGATGCGTACGTAGACCTTGGAGCCCGGCGCGGCCTTGGCGATGTTGCGCAGGTCGGCTTCCGAGTCGGTGGCGTACAGGCGCACACCTTTTTCAAAGAAGTAACGGATGTCCTTGGACTTCTTGATGGTGTTGCCGTAGCTGATACGGTCGGCGCTGACGCCACGGTCCATCACCTTGTCCAGTTCGTAGATCGAGGCGATGTCGAAGCTCGAACCTTTCTCTTTGAGCAGGTCGATGATCTCGACCGCCGGGTTGGCCTTGACCGCGTAGTAGACCTTGGCGAACTCGAAACCGGCGCGCAGGTCGTCGTAGGCCTGGCTGATCATCTGGGTATCGATGAGTACGAACGGGGTTTCCTGCTTGTCGGCGAACGCCTTCATTTTCTGGAAGGTGTCACGCGCGAAATAGTCTTCGACCTGGATCGACATGCTCAGGGACTCCATGGGCAAACTGAAAAGATAAGTGGCTGCAAACTGAACGTCCTCCGTATCCCCACTTTGGTTCGCCTACTCAGTACTTGAGCCGGATGGATCGTTTCCAGCATGGACGTTCGGCGCGCACTTTAGGGCGTGAAGAACGCAAGATCAACAGGTAATCCGGGCGTGTCGACCCAAGATCGACGCGTTGCCACTTGAATAACCGACTCGTGTGACCGGTAGATGTTCCCCGCGCGTTGGCAGGCGTAAAAAATTGTGGAATAGACCGTTTCGGGCCCGTTACGGGCAAGCCCGCCCCCACAGGGATAGTGCGGTTTCTATAGCGGCGCCCTTACCCGCGAGAAAGGCGAAGGTGTTCATATTTATGGCCACGTTCATGGGCAGTGCAGTGCGTGAAATCACTCATAAATTTTTTGTTACCGACTGGCGGATTTGCTGTGCTTTATGAGAAATATTACTATTCGCGCCATTATCTGCCCCCTTGCTGACGACCCCGACCGTGTCCGGACACAAAGGCTTCCTCGACCATTACCAAGAGCTGATCGGCACCTGGACGCGCAAGCTGCGCAGTCGTCAGCAGGCCGAGGACCTCACCCATGACGCCTTCATACGGGTTCTGGAAAACCCGCGCGAGCAGGTCGAGCAGCCACGCGCCTACCTTCACCAGACCGCCCGCAACATTGCGGTGGACGGTTTTCGCCGCGAAGACCGGCGCCAGGCGCTCGAGCAGGAAGCCTTCGATGAAGGGGCCGGCGGCACGGGCGACCCCGAGGCGTATGTCCATGCCCTGGAACTGGCCGCCAGCGTCGAGCGGGCGCTGGCCGAGCTGCCGCTCAATTGCCGACGGGTGTTCATCTGGCAGAAGCTCGAGGGGCTGACCCAGGCCGAGATCGCCGAGCGCATGGGTGTGACCAAGAACATGGTCGAAAAGTATATGATCCGCACGCTCCGGCATTTGCGTGAGCACCTGGATGTGTCGGCAAGATGAGTCAGGAGACCTTGTCCATGAAACAGCACGGTACCGAGACCGTCCGCCAGCAGGCGGCCGAGTGGTTCGCACGCGTGCAGGATGCACCGGGCGATGCCGTGCTGCTGGCACAGCTGCATGCCTGGCTGGAGGCTGATCCGCACCACAGCGAGGAGTATGAGCATCTCGTCAGCCTGTGGCGGGCCGCCGACTTCATACCGCGCCAGCGCCTCGATGCGCTGTGCCAACCTGAGCCAGTGCAGCAGTTGCCTCGGCGGCGTTTCCTGCGCCAGGCACTGGCAGCCGGCGTGGCGGTAGTTGCCCTGGGGCTGGGCTTCAGTGGCTGGCAGTACCAGCGCCTCAATCACCAGGCGCAATTGCAGACCGCCTTTGCCGAGCGCCGCCAGGTATTACTGCCGGACGGATCACAGCTGGAACTCAACGGCGCTACGCAGTTGCAGGTCGACTACAGCCCGGGGCGACGGCAAATTCGGCTTGATGCCGGCGAAGCGATGTTCATTGTCGCCCACGACAGCAACCGGCCGTTCGTGGTCGATACCGCACAGGGCAGTGTGACCGTCACCGGTACCCGCTTCGATGTGCGGTTGGACCCTGGCGCCACCCGTGTTGCAGTGGAGCAGGGCTCGGTACGCGTGCAGGGCAAGGATGCTTCGCTGGCGCAACTGACGGCGGGCCTGGGCATACATATAGATGCACAAGGCAAGCTTGCTTCGCCCTATGCGGTCGACGCCGCGGCGCTGACGGCGTGGCGCCAGGGCAAACTGGTCTTCGACAACGCCACCTTGGCTGAAGTGGTGGCCGAAGCCTCGCGCTATCGCACCGAGCCATTGCGCGTTGCCCCCGGCAAGGTGGCGCAGATGCGCCTGTCCAGCACCTTCAGCATCGATGATACCGATGCACTGCTGCGCGCCTTGCCGAGCATCCTGCCGGTGGCGATCAAAACCCGTGAAGACGGCTCTCGCGAAATAATCGCGAAATAGATTCAGGTTTTTTTCGGCTCGTTCGTCTTCCTCGCCAGCTGCAACTGCCAAGCATTTCCATTTGCATGCAGTTGGCGTTTATCCCGAACTTCAGGATGTCTTGACGACGTGAACAACAACAAACCTTTGCCACGCTTGCGCGTTATGGCGCTGGCCCTGGCGGTCAGTGCCGTGGCCGTCAACAGCCATGCCGAACAGGCCGACACCGCCATCCAGATCCAGGCTCAACCTTTGGCTTCGGCGCTCAGCCAATTGGGCCAGCAAACCCACCTGCAGCTGTTCTACAGCCCTGAGCTTGTGGCCGGCAAGCAGGCCCCGGCGGTGTCCGGCAAGCTGGCGCCGGTGCAGGCCCTGCAACAGTTGCTGCAGGGCAGCGGGCTGACCTTCGAAATGTCCCAGGATACCGTGGTGGTAAAGCCGCTGCCGACCACCCTCGACCTGGGCAGCGGTAGCCTGGAACTGGCGCCCACCGATATCAACGTGGTTGGTGACTGGCTGGGTGATGCCGATCAGGCCGTTGTGCAGAACCACCCCGGTGCGCGCACCGTGGTGCGCCGTGAGGCCATGGTGGAAAAGGGCACGATGAACGTGCGCGACGCACTGCGTGGCATCCCGGGCGTGCAAGTGCAGGACTCCAACGGCACAGGTGGCAGCGACCTGTCGCTCAACGTCGGTGTACGCGGCCTGACGTCGCGCCTGTCGCCTCGCTCTACCGTGCTGATCGATGGCATCCCGGCCGCTTTCGCCCCTTATGGGCAGCCGCAGCTGTCCATGGCGCCGATCTCCTCGGGCAACCTCGACAGCATCGATGTGGTGCGCGGTGCCGGTTCGGTGCGCTATGGCCCGCAGAACGTCGGTGGGGTGATCAACTTCGTCACCCGGGCGATCCCGCAGCAGGCTTCGGCGGAGCTTTCCACCACCCTGGAGACCTCGCAGCACGGCGGTTGGAAGCACACCGAGTCGGCCTTCGTCGGCGGCACTGCCGACAACGGCATGGGAGTGGCGCTGCTGTACACCGGGGTGAACGGCAACGGCTACCGGCAGAGCAACAATGGCAACGACATCGACGACGTCATCCTCAAGACCCACTGGGCACCGACCGACGTTGACGAGTTCTGGCTCAACTTCCATTACTACGATGGCCGTGCCGATATGCCCGGTGGTTTGACCCAGGCCCAGTACGACAGCAATCCGTACCAGTCACTGCGTGATTACGATTACTTCGCCGGGCGCCGCAAGGACGTGTCGTTCAAATGGCAGCGCCAACTCGACGAGGCCACCCAGTTCGAAGTGCTGACGTATTACACCGACAGCTTCCGCGGCAGCACCATCGCCTCGCGTGACATGAAGACCCTGTCGTCCTACCCGCGCAATTACCACACCTTCGCCATCGAGCCGCGCGTTTCGCGGATCTTCTTCGCCGGCCCCACCACCCAGGAAGTCAGTGTCGGTTACCGCTACCTCAAAGAAGCCATGCGCGAACAGTCGACCCGCCTGGCGCTGATCGACAACGTTCCGACGCCTACCCCGACGTCCGACGGCCATGTATTCCAGGACCGCAGCGGCGGCACCGAGGCCAGCGCCTACTACATCGATGACAAGATCGACGTCGGCAACTGGACCATCACCCCGGGTGTGCGCTTCGAGCACATCAACACTGACTGGCGCGACCGCCCGGTGCTGGGCGCCAACAACCGCCCGGTGGCCGAGAAGAAACGCAGCATCACCAGCAATGAACCGCTGCCTGCGCTGAGCGTCATGTATCACATCTCCGATGCCTGGAAGGTGTTTGCCAACTACGAAACGTCGTTCGGCAGCCTGCAGTACTTCCAGCTGGGCCAAGGCGGTACCGGCAACAGCACGGCTAACGGCCTGGAGCCGGAAAAGGCCAAGACCTACGAGGTGGGTACGCGCTATGACAACGGCGCTTTCGCCGGGGAGCTGACGGCCTTCTACATCGACTTCGACGACGAGCTGCAATACATCAGCAATGATGTAGGCTGGACCAACCTGGGCGCCACCAAGCACCAGGGTATCGAGGCGTCTGTACGCTACGACCTGGCCGGGTTGGACCGGCGTCTGGAAGGGCTGTCGGTGAATGGTGGCTACACCTACACCCGCGCGACTTATGAAGGGGAGATTCCTGGCTTCAAGGGGCGCGACCTACCGTTCTACTCACGCCAGGTGGCTACCGCCGGCCTGCGCTACGCGGTCAACCACTGGACCTGGAACCTGGACGCCTACGCCCAATCCAGGCAGCGCGCGCCGGGTACGGGGATCAATGCCGACGGGAGCTTCAATGGCGACTACATCACCGAGCCGAGCGCTGATGGGCAGTATGGCGACATTCCGGGTTATGTGACCTGGCATGCGCGTGGTGGCTATGAGTTCGGACCGAAGATGGCCAACCTGAAGCTGGCAGCGGGGGTGAAGAACCTCTTCGACAAGCAGTACTTCACCCGCTCCAGCGACAACAATGCCGGCATTTATGTGGGCGAGCCGCGGACCTTCTATGTGCAGGCCAGCGTGGGGTTCTGATAGCAGCAGTGCCTCAATCGCCGGCAAGCCGGCTTCCACATTGACAGCAGCGCTGCTGAACCCTGTGGGAGCCGGCTTGCCGGCGATTGGAGCGCGAAGCGCTCCCTTTGATCAGGAAACCACCGCCTCAGCCGGCGACACGATGCTGGTCTTGGCCCCGCGCGATCTTCCCGAGCTCAGGTAAGCCGCGATCGACTCCTGCGTCACCTCGCCCAGGAACACCTGCTCGGCATCGAGCACCGGCAACCAGGCGCGGTTGAACTCGTACATCCGCGACAGCAGGATGCGCAGATGCTCATCGTGGGAAGCCGTTGCATTGAACTGGCGCAGGAAGTCCGCGCACGTGCCTTGCTGGCGGTGCATGTCGCGCCGGCGTACATACCCCAGCGCCTTGTTCTGCGCATCGGTGACCACCACATAGCGGCGGTCGTGCTCGTCCAGCAGCTCAAGCGCATCGCTCACGGGCGTTTCTGGGCTTACCGACGGGGCGTTGTCCGCCGCATCTTCGGCGCGCACCAGCAACAGGCGTTTCAAGGTGCTGTCCTGGCCCACGAAGTTGCTTACGAAGTCATCCACCGGGTGCGCCAGCAAGGTGTCCGGGTGGTCCAGCTGCAGCAACTTGCCGGCGCGGAAAATGGCAATCTTGTCGGCCAGCTTGATCGCTTCGTCAATGTCGTGGCTGACCATGATCACGGTCTTGTTCAGCGCCCGCTGCATTTCGAAAAACTCGTTCTGGATCATCTCGCGGTTGATCGGGTCGACTGCGCCGAACGGCTCGTCCATCAACAGCACCGGCGCGTCTGCAGCCAGCGCACGGATCACCCCGATGCGCTGTTGCTGGCCACCGGACAGTTCACGCGGGTAGCGTTGCAGGTACTGCTTGGGCTCGAGCTTGATCATGTGCATCAGCTCACGGGCGCGGTCGTGGCACTTCTGCTTGTCCCAGCCGAGCAGGCGCGGGACCACGGTGATGTTCTCCTCGATGGTCATGTTGGGGAACAGGCCGATCTGCTGGATCACATAGCCGATATGGCGGCGCAAGGTCACTTCGTCCAGGCCGCTGGTGTCTTCGCCATTGATGAACACCTGGCCGGAGGTTGGCGTGATCAGGCGGTTGATCATCTTCAGCGTGGTGCTCTTGCCACAGCCCGAGGGGCCGAGGAATACGCAGATTTCGCCTTCGTTGACGGTCAGGCTGACCGACTCGACGGCTTTGACGTCCTTGCCGTTGACGTTGAAGGTTTTGCTGAGGTTCTTGAGTTCGATCATGAGCGCAGTCCTTCTGGAGTCAGGGCACGTTGCAGGGTTTGCAGGAGCAGGTCGGCGATGATTGCCAGCAGGCTGACCAGTACGGCGCCGACCAGCAGCATCGACATGTCGCTGCGGCTGATGGAGGTGAGGATGAGTACGCCCAGGCCACCGGCACCGATGGTCGCGGCGATGGTCATCACGCCAATGTTCATCACCACGGCAGTGCGCACGCCGGCGAGGATGACGGGGACGGCAATGGGCAGCTCGACCATGCGCAGGCGCTGGCCGAAGGTCATGCCGATACCGCGCGCGGCTTCACGGATGCCAGGCTCGACGTTGGTCAGGGCAAGGTAGGTGTTGCGCAGGATGGGCAGCAGTGAATAAAGAAACACCGCAGTGATCGCAGGCAATGGCCCCAGGCCCTGGCCGAACTTGGAGTAGAACGGCAGCAGCAGGCCGAACAGGGCAATCGACGGGATGGTCAGCAGCACTGTGGCGCTGGCCTGCAATGGCCCGGCCACCACCGGGAAGCGGGTCATCAGGATGCCCAGCGGCACGCCGACCAGGATTGCCAGGCCAACGGCAATGCCGACCAGCATGATGTGCTGCCAGGTCAGTTGCAGCACCAGGGTCCAGTCGAGGTGGGCGAACGTATCGAGCAGGCTCATGGCTGCACCTCCTTGAGTGGGTGCTCTCGCAGGAATGCTGCGGCCACGGCAGTCGGGCTCTGGTGATCGACGTCGACCTTGGCATTGAGCTGGCGCATGGTCTCGTCATCGAGCTGCTCGGCCAGTGGCTTGAGCAGGGCGGCCAGTTGCGGGTTGGCGTCGAGCACGGCCTTGCGCACCACTGGGGCTGCGGTGTAGTCGGGGAAGTAGTGCTTGTCGTCTTCCAGCAGCTTGAGGTTGAACGCACTCAGGCGGCCGTCAGTGGTATACACCAGGCCGGCGAACACCTGGTTGTTGTGCATGGCGGTGTAGACCAGGCCGGCGTCCATCTGCCTGATGTTGGCTCGGCCGACTTGCAGGTCGTACATCTCCTTCAGGCCTACCAGGCCGTCCGGGCGGTTGGCGAACTCGGTGTCCAGGGCTACCAGGTGGTTGCGCTGGCGCTCGTCGCGCAGCACTTGGTTGAGGTCACTGATCGTGTTGATCTGTGGGTAGGCCTCGGCGACCTGTTTGGGCAGGCCCAGGGCGTAGGTGTTGCTGAACTTGGTGGGGGTGAGCCAGATCAGGTCCTTCTTGGCATCCAGCGCCTTGACCTTGGCGTAGGTGGCTTCGGCACTGGGCATGCGCTCTTCGATGTGGTTGTACGACACCAGCGACACGCCGGTGTACTCCCACATCAAGTCCAACTGGCCGGTCTCCTGGGCCTGGCGGGCGAGACTGCTGCCAAGGCCGCTGGTGACGCGCACATCGAAGCCATTGGCGCGCAGGTATTGGGCGGTGATTTCAGCGAGTACGGTCTGCTCGGTGAACACCCGTGCGCCGATGCGCACCAGGGGTTTTTCCGCCGCTTGGGCAAAGCCTGCGAACAGCAGGGCCGCGCCCAGCAGCAAGGCGATTCTCTTCTTCATACGTTGCCTCTTTTTTATTGGGCCAGACCACGTTCCAGCCAGCGCTTGCTGGAGAAACTCACCGCGGCATCCAGCGCCAGTGCCAGCAACGCCGTGCAGGCCGCGCCAAGCAGCAGCTGTGGCTGGTTGTTCAGGGCAATGCCGGGGAAAATCAGGCTGCCCAGGCTGTTGGCACCGATCAGGAACGCCAGGGGCGCAGTGCCCACGTTCAGCGCCAGGGCCACGCGCACACCGCCGACGATGATCGGCACGGCATTGGGCAGTTCCACCTGCCACAGTTGCTGGCGCGGGGTCATGCCGATGCCGGTGGCGGCTTCCTTGAGCGAGGCGGGGACGTTTTTCAGGCCTTCGTAGGTGTTGCGCACGATGGGCAGGAGGGAGGCGAGGAACAGCGCGAAGATCGCGGGCCCGGCGCCGATGCCCAGGATACTGAGGGCGATGGCCAGAACGGCCAGAGGGGGAATGGTGTTGCCAACGTTGAAGAACTGCATGAAGCGCTCGGCTTTGTCGACCCGGTGCGGTCGACTCAACGCAATGCCGGCGGGGATGCCCACGGCCAACGCCGCCGCCATCGAAGCCAGCACCAGTACCAGGTGCGCTTGCAGGTAGAACCCAAGATCGTCGCGGTAACGCGCGATCGTGTCGATGCCGATCCAGTGGACCAGCAGGGCCAGGATGACGAGCACGGCGGCCCATCCCAACAGCCCTTTTCCGTAGCGTGTAGCCACAGCGGACTCCTTGTGTTGTCGGCGAGCACACTCTTTTTATGGCCGGCCATGGCTGGCGGCGAGTGGTGTGTTCGCGATTAGCAGCGTGACGCTTGCGCAAGGCAGCAATCAGGCCATGAGCCGAACCCCGTCGGGCCCGAAAATGCTGATCAAACCAGTCCCCAAGCGAAGCGGGTTGCAGGGGAGTGGACGTCTCCGAGGGCGTAAAGGTTCCCATCTGGGGCGGCATTTGGCCAGTGTTAATCACTGGGGCGAGTGTTTTTTCGTACTAAAAAACAGCGTGAATCCTACGTAAAGGCGTTGGTTTACCTGCTATCTGTCTACCTGTGCTGATGGACAGAATTTCCCTTCTCGATTATCAATATTTGCTTGAGGGAATATTCCTCTGAGGGTATTTTATTGGCGTGGACGATCAGATTCTGTGAGGAGTTCATCAGCGAATTCTATACGCTGGATGACCGCGTTCAGGAACGCATGCTGGGTCACCTTCGCCTGCTGCAATCATCCGGGCCGGCGCTTGGGCGTCCTCATGTCGATACCTTGAATGGATCCCGATATCCGAACATGAAGGAATTGAGATTCACTGAGCGTAATGCGGTTTGGCGGGTTGCATTTGCTTTCGACCCTGATCGTCAGGCAGTCATCCTGGTGGCCGGTGACAAGTGCGGGGTCAGGGAGCACAGGTTTTATCAGGTGTTGATCAAGCAAGCAGACACTCGCTTTGAAAACCACTTGTCCAGAGGAGAGAAAGATGTCCAAGACGCTTGATGATGTCATCAACGAATTGTCCCCTGAGCGCAGGGAGCGGGTGGAGCAGCTGGGTCGTCAATTGATTCGCGAAGAAATGACGCTTCAGGCATTGCGTAAGCAGCTTGAACTCACGCAAGAAGGTTTGGCAGAGCGCTTGGACATGCGTCAGGGCAACATCTCCAAGGTGGAGAAGCGCAGTGACATGTTGATTTCGACCCTGCGCAGCTATGTGGAAGCCTTGGGCGGCACTCTGGAACTCGTTGTGAATATACCTGGCCGCCCTCCTGTGACGCTTGACGGTTTTTGTGAAAGCCAGGCGAAACGCGCCTGACTGACCATCGTTTACCAACGGAGGGGATCAAATTTTGGTCCCCGCCCAACTTCAGGTATGATATCGCCCCTTTTTGAATCCCCCAGTCAGGCGATTTCCCATGACCAACCAGGCCGCCGAAGTCGCGAAGCGCCGCACTTTCGCAATCATTTCCCACCCCGACGCCGGTAAGACCACCATCACCGAGAAACTCCTGCTGATGGGCAAGGCCATTGCCGTCGCCGGTACCGTGAAGTCGCGCAAGTCCGACCGCCACGCCACCTCCGACTGGATGGAAATGGAGAAGCAGCGCGGTATTTCCATCACCACCTCGGTGATGCAGTTCCCGTACCGCGAGCACATGATCAACCTGCTCGACACCCCCGGCCACGAAGACTTCTCGGAAGATACCTATCGCACCCTGACTGCAGTGGACTCGGCGCTGATGGTGCTCGACGGCGGTAAAGGTGTAGAGCCGCGGACCATCGCCCTGATGGACGTCTGCCGCCTGCGCGACACGCCCATCGTCAGCTTCATCAACAAACTCGACCGTGATATCCGCGACCCGATCGAACTGCTCGACGAGATCGAAGCGGTACTGAAGATCAAGGCCGCGCCGATCACCTGGCCGATCGGTTGCTATCGCGACTTCAAGGGTGTGTACCACCTCGCCGGCGACTACATCATTGTCTACACCCCGGGCCACGGTCATGAGCGTACCGAGGCGAAGATCATCGAGAAACTCGACTCTGATGAAGCCCGTGCCCACCTGGGTGACGAGTATGAGCGCTTCCTCGAGCAGCTCGAGTTGGTGCAGGGCGCCTGCCATGAGTTCGATCAGGACGAGTTCATCAATGGCCAGCTGACGCCGGTGTTCTTCGGTACCGCACTGGGCAACTTCGGTGTCGACCATGTACTTGACGCCGTTGTCGACTGGGCGCCGCGCCCGTTGGCCCGTGTAGCCCACGAGCGTACCGTGGAGCCGGTTGAAGAGAAGTTCACCGGCTTCGTGTTCAAGATCCAGGCGAACATGGACCCGAAACACCGCGACCGTATCGCCTTCATGCGCATTTGCTCGGGCAAGTACGAGAAAGGCATGAAGATGCGCCACGTGCGTACCGGCAAGGATCTGCGCATCGGTGACGCGCTGACCTTCTTCTCGTCCGAGCGCGAGCAGCTCGAAGAAGCCTACGCTGGCGACATCATCGGCTTGCACAACCATGGCACCATCCAGATCGGCGACACCTTCACCGAAGGCGAGGCGCTGGGCTTCACCGGCATCCCGCACTTCGCCCCGGAACTGTTCCGCCGCGTGCGCCTGAAGGATCCGCTCAAGTCCAAGCAGCTGCGCCAGGGCCTGCAGCAGTTGGCCGAAGAGGGCGCGACCCAGGTGTTCTTCCCAGAACGCAGCAACGACATCATCCTTGGTGCGGTCGGTGTGCTGCAGTTCGACGTGGTCGCCAGCCGCCTGAAGGAAGAGTACAAGGTCGAGTGCGCCTACGAGCCGATCACCGTGTGGTCGGCACGCTGGATCAGCTGCGACGACAAGAAGAAGCTCGAAGACTTCCAGGTCAAGGCCATGGAAAACCTGGCCATCGACGGTGGCGGTCACCTGACCTACCTGGCCCCGACCCGGGTCAACCTGTCGCTGATGGAAGAGCGCTGGCCGGACGTCAAGTTCCGCGCTACTCGCGAGCATCACTGATCCTGGGAGGGCTATGCCCTCCTTTTCGCGACACAAGGCCGCTCCTACAGCTGTAGGAGCGGCCTTGTGTCGCGAAAGGGCCGCAAAGCGGCCCCATTTCAGTTCCCCGCCTTGATACTGGTCCAGATGCGCGTACGAATGCGGTCGATCTTGGCCGGCATCGCCTCCAGCGCATACAGCTTGCCCATCATCTCTTCGCTCGGATAAATCATGGTGTTGCCCTTGAGTGCCGGGTCCACCAGAGCGTCGGCCTTGAGGTTGCCGTTGGCGTACTGCACATGGTTACTGATATTGGCCATCACCTGTGGCTGCAACAGGTAATTCATGTAGGCATAACCCGCCTTCTCATCCGGTGCATCGGCCGGCATGGCAACCATGTCGAACCACATCGGTGCGCCTTCCTTGGGGATCGAATAGCCGACCTTCACCCCGTTCTTCGCTTCATCGGCGCGGTTTTTCGCCTGCAGCACGTCACCCGAGAACCCTACCACCACGCAGATATCGCCATTGGCCAGGTCACCTGTGTACTTGGATGAATGGAAGTAGCTGATGTACGGGCGCACCTTCATCAGCAGTTCCTTGGCCTTTTCGTAGTCCTTCGGATCTTTGCTGTGGTGCGGCAAGCCCAGGTAGTGCAGGGCGATGGGTAACAGTTCAGGGCCGTTGTCGAGCACGGCGACCCCACAGCTCTTGAGCTTGCTCATGTACTCGGGCTTGAAGATCAGGTCCCACGAATCCACCGGGGCGTTGTCACCGAGCACGGCCTTTACCTTGTCGATGTTGTAGCCGATGCCGGTACTGCCCCACAGGTACGGGAAACCGTACTGGTTGCCGGGGTCGTTGACCTCCAGCGCCTTGAGCAGCACCGGGTTGAGGTTGTTCCAGCCGGGTAGCTGCGACTTGTCCAGCTTCTTCAGGGCCTTGCCCTGAATCTGTCGGGCCATGAAGTGGTTGGAGGGGAACACCACGTCGTAGCCTGAGTTGCCGGTCATCAGCTTGCCGTCGAGGGTCTCGTTGCTGTCGTACACGTCGTAGGTAGGGTTGATGCCGGTGGCCTGCTGGAAGTTCTTCAACGTGTCGGGGGCCACGTAGCTGGACCAGTTGTAGATCTTTACCGAGTCGGCGGCGTTGGCCACGCTGGCGGCCAGCATCAGGGGAGCGAGAAGGAGGGTGCGCATGTCGGGTTTACCTTGCTTTGTCTGTTGTTTTCGAAGGCAGGCGATCAGCGGATCAGAAGATCAGTACGTAGGTCTTGCGCACGGTTTCCTGGATATCCCAGATGCCCATGCTGTTGGCCGGTAGCATCAGTGCGTCTCCGGCTTCTATGTGAAGGGGCTGGCCACCGTCGGGTGTGAAGGTGCAGCGGCCCTTGATGAAGTGGCAGAACTCCTGCTGCGCGATCTGCCGCCGCCAGCGCCCGGGCGTGCATTCCCAGATGCCGGTTTCGACGCCATCGCTGCGTTCCACGCAGGTGACCGAGGTCACTGCCACGGGTTCGCCAAGCGGCACCGCGACCGGGTTGGAGCTTTCCAGCACGGCGCTTTCGGTGTGTTTGAACTGGGTGATGCTCATTACCGTTGGATCCTGTGTGGGTGAAAG
>NZ_MOMO01000192.1:0-25708 GCF_009933855.1 Pseudomonas sp. SG-MS2
CAAGGGCAATAGCCGCGCGGTATTGCGGGCATCCTCCAGCGCCCGGTGCTGTTGCCCGCAAAAATGCATGCCGGCCAGTTGCAGGGCACCGTTGAGGCCCGTCGGGCGCTGCAGGTGACGAGCCTTGGCGAAGCGCTGCTTGAGGTTGATATGCGGCAGGTTGCGCAACAGACTGTCGAGTTGATGTTGCTGCCATTCCTGCAGCAATTGCTGGCGGTCGTAATCACCCCAGCTGACCCAGGCCTGCAACTGCCCGCGATGGTGCCCCAGCCAGCGTTCGAAACGCGCCCATACCTCGGGAAATGGCGCTGCGCTGTCCACATTGGCCTGGCTGATGTGTGTCAGTTCGCGGCAGAACGGCGTCAATTGCGGCCGCCGCCGGGGCCGCACGAAGCGCTGGAAGTGGTCTACTTCGCGGCCTTCACGGGTCACCAGGCTGGCGCCGATTTCAATGATTTCCATCTCCGTCACCGGCCAGCCACCGTCATCGGTGGTAGCTTCCAGGTCGATCACCAACCAGTGGCCCATACCAGGCTCCCTCGCCATACATGCCAAAGCAGCGTAGCCAATGTCGGGCGTCACGGCATCCCCTGGCAAAATGCCCTCACTTTGGCATAACCAGCAGTTGTGCCTTGCCAGGAAAACGCCTAGCTTAGGCGCATCCAGGTATGAACCGTGATGAGTGTCCGTCTTGACTCCAGCGCCCGGCCTGAAGGCTTTGACCACCCTGTTGATGCTGGCCGCGGTATGGCTGGCGGCACCGGTCTGGGCTGCCGACGCCATCGAGGTAAAGGTCGGCGCTGCGCATTTTCCGCCTTATACGGTTCGCCCCGAGCAGGGTGCCGACACCGGGCTGCTGCCGCAACTGGTCGAAGCGTTGAACCGCCTGCAGCAAGATTATCGCTTCGTGCTGGTGCCCACATCGATTCAGCGGCGCTTTGGCGATTTCCAGCAAGGCCGCACCGACATGGCCATCTTCGAAAACCCGCAGTGGGGCTGGCAACGGATACCGCACCAGGCGGTGGACATGGGCCTGGAAGATGCCGAGGTGTTCGTCGCCAAACGGGCCGATGGCCGGGACCAGCACTATTTCGATGACCTCGCCGGCAAACGGCTGGCGCTGTTCAACGGCTACCACTATGCATTCGCCCGTTTCAACCCGGACCCCAACTACCTGCGCAAGGCCTACAACGCCACGCTGACCTATTCGCACGACAGCAACCTGCTGATGGTGCAGGCCGGCCGAGCCGACATCGCCCTGGTGACGCGCTCGTACCTCAGTGATTTCCTGGCGCGCAACCCGGCCGGTCACGACCAGTTGATGGCCTCCACGCGCATCGACCAGGTCTACCATCACTATGCTTTGCTGCGCCCCGGCGCGCCTATCAGCGACGAGCAATTGGCCGCGCTGCTGCGCCACCTGCGTGATACCGGCGAGCTGGCCCGCATCTTCCAGCCTTACCGGATCACCGTCCACGCTCCCCATGACTAAATTCCCCGATTGCAGTGACGTTTTCAGAAGTGAGCCTTTCTTTCATTTTCTGTGAGCCCTGACCATGCCGTTCGATGCCGCTTCGCAACCCTTGTCACAGCCTCGCTGGCGCAGCCTGAGCGCTGAAGAGGGCGATTGCTGGTTGAGCCTGACCCTGGAGGGCCGCCCGCTGATCCAGGTGCGCCTGGCGCCAGCCGCTACCCTGGCGGTGCATGTTGAACGCCTGTGCCCCGAACGCCCACAGCAGGCCCTGTGGGCCGCCTGTTATTGGTTGTTGTCGCGTGACACAGCCTGCCAGCGCCTTGCCTGGCACCTGCCGCAGTCTGTACCTGAGGCCCTCGCCAGCGGCCTGCTGCTCAGCACGCAACAGCCAGGCGTATACCTGTGCGAGCGTTCCATGTTCTGGCAATTGCCACAGCCCTGGCTCGGCCAGCCGGACAGCGGCGCGTACCCGCAACAGATGCAGATCAACAATGGCAAACGCCACCCGCGCCGCGCACCCAAGCCCCGTGGCGAGGTGTATCGGCGCTTCGATGCGCGCCTGGGGAGTTGGGTGTCGCTGCGCACCCTGGAGCTCGAACAGGACCTGGAGCGCTTCAATCGCTGGCAGAACGATCCGCGTGTGGAGCAATTCTGGCAGGAGGGCGGGTCGTTGGAGCAGCACAGGGAATACCTGGCCAAGCTGGAAGCCGACCCGCACACCGTGACCTTGATCGGCTGCTTCGACGATCAGCCATTTGCCTACTTCGAGGCTTATTGGGCCAAGGAGGACCGCATCGCGCCGTTCTATCAAGTTGACGACTACGACCGCGGCATCCACATGCTGGTGGGTGAGCAGGCGCATCGCGGTCCGCACAAGGTCGCCAGCTGGCTGTCGGCGCTGGTGCACTACCTGTTTCTGGATGACCCACGCACCCAGCGGGTGGTGGCCGAGCCCCGTGCCGACAATGGCAAGATGATCGGCTACATGCACGACCAGTGCTTCCATTGCGACAAGGAGTTCGATTTTCCGCACAAGCGCGCAGCGTTGATGATCCTGGGGCGGGAGCGGTTTTTCGATCGCTGCAGGCTGGCTTAGGGGGGCGCTTCGAGCTGCAAGCTTCAAGCTGCAAGAGAAGGGCGCGTCGCCGCTGATTCATCTTGCAGCTTGCAGCTGCTTCAGGCCTGGCGGCTGGCGGTCTTGCGGCAATGAACCAGCGCATCACGGATCATGAAGTTGACCAGCGTGGGCGACACACCCAGCTCCTTGGCGATGTCTTTCTGCGGCACGCCGTGCAGGCGGTACATCTCGAAAGCGTAACGGGTGCGCTGGGGCAGCTCGTTGAGCGCCTCGGCAATGTGCTCAAGGGCCGCCAGGTTGATGTGCGTGGCCTCGGGCGAGGTGTTCTGGATGACCACGTTCAAACCTTCCTCTTCGCTGCCTGAGTACCTCAGCTCCATCGCCTGCTTGCGGTAATGGTCGATGGCCAGGTTGCGCACGATCTGGAACAGGTAGCTGAGCTGGGCCTTGAACGACGAGGTGATCTGGGGGGCGGCGCCGAGCCGGAAAAAAGCGTCCTGCACCACGTCTTCGGCCCGTGAGCGGCAGCCGGTGATGCGGGCTGCGATCTTGACCAGGATGCTGCGGTTGTCGACGAATGCCTGGAGTAATGGTGAATCGCACTTACTTGTGGATAGTTGTTCCGCCATGGAAATCACCTTGTCACAGAGGGGAATAGGAGCACCCCACTTGGGGAAGCTTCCTACGACGTGCGACAAACTATTCAGAATGATAATGATTGTCAAATACGAAAGTTAATGAGTATCTATTAGTTTCAGTTCTAAGCAGGCGATCGTGATGCGCGTCACTTTCCGTGCGCCTGGTCGCTGCGACTTCCCGGTAATTTCTTGCGTTGCCCATCCGTTCCCCTGTGTACATCCGGCCGCCGGACGCTGCCCGCCGAACCACGCGCGGCAGCCGGCCCGACTTACCCAGACACTGGCAGGAACACCCCATGATGGACGCCTTCGAACTCCCGCTCTCGCTGGTCCAGGCCCTGGCGCAACGTGCTGCGCACACCCCTGAGCGCATCGCCTTGCGCTTTTTGGCCGATGCGCCCGGCGAGCAGGCGGTGCTCAGCTATCGGGAACTGGACATGCGTGCACGCACCATCGCCGCAGCCTTGCAGGCCCGCGCCGCGTTCGGTGACCGCGCCGTGCTGCTGTTCCCCAGCGGGCCGGACTATGTGGCGGCGTTCTTCGGTTGCCTGTATGCCGGTGTCATCGCCGTACCGGCCTACCCGCCGGAGTCTTCGCGCCAGCATCACCAGGAGCGCCTGCTGTCGATCATCGACGACGCCGAGCCCCGCCTGCTGCTGACCGTGGCAGCGCTGCACGACAGCCTGCAGGGCCTGCAAGCACTCGCCGCAGACAGCGCCCCTGAGCTGCTGACAGTGGATGGCCTGGACCCGGCCCTGGCCAGTGACTGGCGCGAACCGGCGCTGGCCGGCGACGACATCGCCTTCCTCCAGTACACCTCCGGCTCCACCGCCCTGCCCAAGGGCGTGCAGGTCAGCCACGGCAACCTGGTGGCCAACGAGCAGTTGATCCGCCATGGGTTTGGCATCGACCTCAACCCCGACGATGTGATCGTCAGCTGGTTGCCGCTGTACCACGACATGGGCCTGATCGGCGGGCTGCTGCAGCCCATCTTCAGTGGCGTACCGTGTGTGCTGATGTCGCCAGGTTACTTTCTCGCACGGCCGCAGCGCTGGCTGCAGGCGATCAGCGAATACGGCGGCACCATCAGCGGCGGGCCGGACTTTGCCTACCGCCTGTGCAGCGAGCGGGTCAGTGAGGCGGCCCTGGCCAGCCTCGACCTGAGCCGCTGGCGTGTGGCCTATTCCGGCTCCGAGCCGATTCGCCAGGACAGCCTGGACACCTTCGCCGAGAAGTTCGCCCCCTGCGGTTTCACGCCCAGCAGCTTCTTTGCCAGTTATGGCCTGGCCGAGGCCACCTTGTTCGTCAGCGGCAGCCGCCGTGGCCAAGGCATCGGCGCGCTGGAACTCGACGGCGACGCCTTCGCCGCCAACCGCGCAGAAGCCGGCAAGGGCAGCGTGCTGATGAGCTGCGGCTACCCGCAGCCAGGGCATGCGGTCCGTATCGTCGAGCCACAGTGCCTGGACGTGCTGAGTGACAATCGGGTTGGCGAAATCTGTGCCGCTGGCCCCAGCATCGCTTCGGGCTACTGGCGCAACCCTGAGGCCAGCGCGCGGACCTTTGTCGAAATGGACGGCCAGACGTGGCTGCGCACCGGTGACCTGGGCTTCATGCGTGAAGGTGAAGTGTTCGTCACCGGGCGCCTGAAGGACATGCTGATCGTCCGTGGCCAGAACCTCTACCCGCAGGACCTGGAAAAAACCCTGGAACGTGAAGTCGATGTGCTGCGCAAGGGCCGTGTAGCGGTATTTGCCGTGGACGACCAGGGTGAAGAGGGGATCGGTGTTGCGGTGGAAATCAGCCGTAACGTGCAGAAGGCGTCCACCCCCGAGGCGCTGATCAAGACGCTGCGCCAGGTCGTCGCCGACGCCTGCCGGCAGGCGCCTGCCGTGGTCCTGTTGCTCAACCCGGGGGCCTTGCCCAAGACCTCCAGCGGCAAGCTGCAGCGATCGGCCTGCCGCCTGCGCATGGACGATGGCAGCCTGGACTGCTACGCACGCTTCCCGACGCCCGTCGAAACCGGTGAAACTGCCGCTGCCGGCGACGGCCTGCAGGCACGTATCGCGGCCCTCTGGTGCGAGGTGCTCAAGGCCGAATCAGTCGCCGCCGATGATCACTTCCTGCTGCTGGGCGGCAACTCCATCGCTGCCACCCAGGTGACTGCGCGTCTGGCCGATGAACTGGGTATCGCGCTGGGCCTGCGCACCCTGTTCGAAGCACCGACCCTGGCGCAGTACAGCGCTGCCGTGGCGGCAATCCTCGCCCAGGGGGGTGGCGAAACGGCGACCATTGCCCGCCTTGACCGTGGGCAGGCCCTGCCGCAGTCGTTGGCGCAAAACCGCCTTTGGCTGCTGTGGCAGCTGGCGCCGCAGTCGGCGGCCTACAACATACCTGCCGGCCTGCACCTGCGCGGCGAGCTGGACGAAGCTGCGCTGGATGCCGCATTCCAGGCGCTGGTGGCGCGCCACGAATCGTTGCGCACCGTGTTCAGCGAAGAACACGGCCAGGCGCTGCAGCGCATCCTGCCCCGGCAGGCGTTCACCCTGCTGCACCTGGACCTGCAAGGGCTGCCAGCCACCGACGTGGCCGAGCGCCGCGAAGCCGAAGCACAGCTACCGTTCGACCTGGGCCAGGGCCCGTTGCTGCGCGTGACCCTGGTGCGGCTGGGTGACGAAGACCATCAGCTGTGGGTGACCTTGCATCACATCGTCGCCGATGGCTGGTCGCTGAACATCCTGCTCGACGAATTCGCCAAACTGTATGCCGCCCGTTGCCAGGGCCTTGAGGCTTCGCTGGCGCCTTTACCATTGGGTTACGCCGACTATGGCAACTGGCAGCGCCAATGGCTGGCTGAAGGCGAAAGCACGCGCCAGCTTGAATACTGGAAAGCCCGGCTGGGCGATGCGCTACCGGTGCTCGACCTGCACCCGGACCGGCCGCGTTCCAGCCAGCAGGCAAACCGTGCGGCACGCTTGAACGTCAAAGTACCGGCCAAGCTGAGCGAAGCCCTCAAGGGCCTGGCCCGCGAACATCAGGCCAGCTTGTTCATGGTGCTGCTGGCAGCCTGGCAGGGCCTGCTGCACCGCTACACCGGCCAGCACGACATCCGTGTCGGTGTACCCAATGCCAACCGCCCGCGCCAGGAAACCCAGGGCATGGTCGGTTTCTTCATCAACACCCAGGTGCTGCGAGCGCAGCTCGATGGCCGCCAGCCGTTCGCGCAACTGCTGGCTCAGGTAAGGCAGGCGACCCTCGATGCCCAGGCCCACCAGGACCTGCCGTTCGAGCAACTGCTCGAAGCGTTGCCCGACGCCCGTGAGCAGGGCCTGTTTCAGGTCATGTTCAACCACCAGCAGCGCGACCTCTCGGCCCTGCGCGGCCTGCCGGGCTTGCTGGCAGAAGAGTTGCCGTGGCACAGCCGCGAAGCCAAGTTCGACCTGCAGTTGCACAGCGAGGAAGACCACTTGGGCCGCCTGAGCCTGGCCTTCGACTACGCCGCCGAGCTGTTTGCCGAAGATACCGTCACCCGCCTGGCACAGCACCTGCTGGCGCTGCTCGAGCAAGTGTGCGCGGACTCGCAACTGGCCCTGGGCGACGTCGCTTTGCTGGATGAGCAAGCCCGCCAACAATTGCTGGCCTGGGGCCAGGCGCCGGCGCCGGCACTGCAGCGCCTGGTGGTCGAGCAACTCAATGAACAGGCGCGCCAGACCCCTGAGCGCAGGGCGCTGGTTTGGGAAGGTGGCAGCCTGGATTACGCCGAACTGCACCAACAAGCCAACCGCCTGGCCCATTACCTGCGCGACAAAGGCGTCGGCCCCGACTGCTGCGTGGCCATCGCCGTGGAGCGCTCGCCGCAACTGCTGGTCGGTCTGCTGGCGATCCTCAAGGCGGGCGGTGCCTATGTGCCGCTTGATGTCGACTACCCGGCCGAACGCCTGGCCTACATGCTGCGCGATTGCCAGGCCAGCCTGCTACTGAGCAACAGCGGCATGCTGGCCAACCTGCCGCAAGTCGATGGCGTCAGTGCCATTGCCCTCGATCAGCTGCACCTGGACAGTTGGCCAAGCCACGCGCCTGGCCTGCACCTGCACGGCGACAACCTGGCCTATGTGATCTACACCTCCGGTTCCACCGGCCAGCCCAAAGGCGTGGGCAACACCCATGCAGCTTTGGCCGAACGCCTGCAGTGGATGCAGGCCACTTATGCGCTGGATGCGGGCGATGTGCTGATGCAGAAGGCGCCGATCAGTTTCGACGTGTCGGTCTGGGAGTGCTTCTGGCCTTTGATCACCGGCTGCAAGCTGGTGCTGGCCGGCCCCGGCGAGCACCGTGACCCGCAGCGCATCGCCGCGCTGGTGCAGCAGCACGGGGTCACCACGCTGCACTTCGTGCCGCCTTTGCTGCAGGTGTTCGTGCAAGAGCCGCTGGCCGCTGGCTGCAGCAGCTTGCGCCGGCTGTTCTGCGGTGGCGAGGCGTTGTCGGCGAGCTTGCGCGACCGCGTGCTGCAACGGCTGCCGCAGGTCCAACTGCACAACCGCTATGGTCCGACCGAAACCGCCATCAACGTCACCCATTGGCACTGCCAGGCTGAAGACGGCGAACGCTCGCCCATTGGCCGGCCGTTGGGCAACGTGATCTGCCGTGTGCTCGACGGTGAACTGCAACTGGCCGCACCGGGCGTGCCAGGCGAGCTGTACCTGGGAGGCGCGGGGCTTGCCCGCGGCTACCTCGGCCGCCCTGGCCTGACCGCCGAACGCTTCGTGCCGCAGGCCGATGGCAATGGCGAGCGCCTGTACCGCAGTGGCGACCGTGCCCGCTGGCAGGT
This sequence comes from Pseudomonas sp. SG-MS2, assembly GCF_009933855.1. Lineage (NCBI taxonomy): Bacteria > Pseudomonadati > Pseudomonadota > Gammaproteobacteria > Pseudomonadales > Pseudomonadaceae > Pseudomonas > Pseudomonas sp. SG-MS2. The sequence goes on from NZ_MOMO01000192.1 coordinate 8,016, forward strand.
ACAGGCCCAGGCTCTGGAATACCTCGGCCGCCTGGACCAACAGGTGAAAGTGCGAGGTTTTCGCGTCGAGCCCGAAGAAGTCCAAGCCTGCCTGCTTGCTCAGCCGGGTGTCGAGCAAGCGCTGGTGCTGATCCATCAGGACGCCGTGGGCGCGCAGCTGGTCGGCTACTACAGCGGCCCGGGGCAAGCCGAGGCATTGCTCGCCAGCCTGGCCGAACGCCTGCCTGCCTACATGGTGCCAGCGCAACTGATCGCGCTTGAACACATGCCGCTGGGGCCCAGTGGCAAGGTCGATCGCAAGGCGCTGCCGGCACCGGTCTGGCAGCAGCGCGAACATGTCGCGCCGCAGACAGCGTTGCAGCAGCAGGTTGCGGCCATCTGGTGCGAGGTGCTGAACCTGCCGCGCATCGGCTTGCACGACGATTTCTTCGCCCTTGGCGGGCACTCGCTGCTGGCCACCCAGATCGTCTCGCGCACCCGCCAGGCCTGCGATGTCGAGCTGCCCTTGAAGGTGCTGTTCGAAGCAAGCGAGCTGGGCGCCTTCTGCGCCGAGATCGCCCGCATCCGCGAAGCCGGCGAACGCAACCTGCAGGGCGAGATCACCCGCGTCGACCGCCGCCAGGCTGTGCCGCTGTCGTATTCGCAACAACGCATGTGGTTCCTCTGGCAGATGGAGCCGGACAGCCCGGCCTACAACGTCGGCGGCATGGCGCGCCTGCGCGGCACGCTGCATGTGGATGCGTTCGAGCGCGCACTGCAGGGGTTGATCGTGCGCCATGAAACCTTGCGCACCACGTTCCCTAGCATTGACGGTGTGCCCTACCAGTGCGTGGCCGGCGAAGGCGCCGTACACCTGGACTGGCAGGATTTCAGCACCTTGCCAGCAGCCCTGCGCGAGCAGCGCCTGCAGCAACTGGCCGACGCCCAGGCGCACCAGCCGTTCGACCTGGAGCGTGGCCCGCTGCTGCGTGCCTGCCTGGTCAAGGCCGCGGAGCGCGAGCACTATTTCGTGCTCACGCTGCACCATATCGTCACCGAAGGCTGGGCCATGGACATCTTCGCCCGCGAACTGGGCGAGCTGTACGAAGCGTTCGTCGATGAACGCGAGTCGCCACTGACGCCGTTGCCGGTGCAGTACCTGGACTACAGCGTCTGGCAGCGGCAGTGGCTGGAAAGCGGCGAAGGGGCGCGCCAACTGGCCTACTGGAAAGCCCGCCTGGGCGACGAGCACCCGGTCCTGGCCCTGCCGGCTGACCGGCCACGCCCGGCCGTGCAGAGCCACCGTGGCGAGCTGTACCGCTTCGAGCTGGACCCGGCGCTGGTTGCCCGCGTGCAGGCCTTCAACAGCCAGCGCGGGCTGACCTTGTTCATGACCATGACCGCCACCCTGGCCGCCTTGCTGCACCGCTACAGCGGCCAGCGCGACCTGCGCATCGGTGCGCCGGTGGCCAACCGTATCCGCCCCGAAAGCGAAGGGCTGATCGGCGCCTTCCTCAACACCCAGGTGCTGCGCTGCGAGGTGGACGGGCAGATGACCGTAGCCGCCTTGCTCGACCAGGTGCGCCGGGCCGCCATCGAAGGCCAGTCGCACCAGGACCTGCCATTCGAGCAACTGGTAGAAGCCCTGCAGCCCCCGCGCAGCAGAGCCTACAACCCGCTGTTCCAGGTGATGTGCAACGTGCAGCGCTGGGCCTTCCAGCAAAGCCGTGAGCTGGCAGGCATGCAGGTGGATTACCTGGTCAACGATGCCAGCGCCACCAAGTTCGATCTGTACCTGGAGGTGACCGACCTAGATGGCCGTCTCGGTTGCTGCCTGACCTACAGCCGCGACCTGTTCGATGAACCGCGGATCGCGCGCATGGCCGAGCATTGGCAACAGTTGCTGGTCGGCTTGCTGGACAACCCGCATCAGCGTCTGTGCGAGCTGCCGATGCTGGCCGGGGCCGAACAGCAGGTATTGCTCGACCAGTTGCAGGGTGAGCATGATCTCGCCCCTGAGCAGACCCTTCACGGCCTGTTCGCCGCCCAGGCTGCGCGCACGCCACAAGCCGGCGCGCTGACCTTCGCCGGCCGGCACCTGAGCTATGCCGAGCTCGACCAGCAGGCCAACCGCCTGGCCCGTGCCCTGCGCGAGCGGGGTGTCGGCCCGCAGGTGCGCGTGGGCCTGGCGCTGGAGCGTTCGCTGGAGATGGTCGTCGGCTTGCTGGCCATCCTCAAGGCCGGCGGCGCGTACGTGCCGCTCGACCCGGAATACCCGCTCGACCGCCTGCGTTACATGATCGAGGACAGCCGCATCGGCCTGCTGCTGAGCCAGCGCGCGCTGCTCGAAACCCTTGGCGAACTGCCCGACGGCGTAGCGCGCTGGAGCCTGGAGGACGACGCCGCAGGTTTGTCCGCCTACAGCGATGCACCCTTGGCCAACCTCAACCTGCCGCAGCACCAGGCCTACCTGATCTACACCTCGGGGTCCACCGGCAAACCCAAGGGTGTGGTGGTCAGCCACGGCGAAATCGCCATGCATTGCCAGGCGGTGATCAAGGCCTTCGGCATGCGCAGCGACGACTGCGAACTGCACTTCTATTCGATCAACTTCGACGCGGCCAGCGAGCGCCTGCTGGTGCCGCTGCTGTGCGGCGCCCGCGTGGTGCTGCGTGCCCAGGGGCAATGGGGCGCCGAAGACATCTGCCAACTGGTACGCGAGCAAAAGGTCAGCATTCTCGGTTTCACCCCAAGCTACGGCAGCCAGCTGGCCCAGTACCTGGCCGGGGAGGGCGAGCAACTGCCGGTACGCCTGGTGATCACCGGCGGCGAGGCGCTGACCGGCGAGCACCTGACGCGTATCCGTCAGGCCTTCGCCCCCCAGCAGTTCTTCAACGCCTACGGCCCGACCGAGACGGTGGTCATGCCCCTGGCTTGTCTTGCCCCTGACACCTTGCCCACCGATGCCGGCAGCGTGCCGATCGGCCGGGTGATCGGTGCCCGCAGTGCCTATATCCTCGATGACGATCTGGCGTTGCTGCCACAAGGCGGCATCGGCGAGTTGTACATCGGCGGGGTAGGGCTTGCCCAGGGCTATCACGACCGCCCTGGCTTGAGCGCCGAGCGTTTTGTCGCCGACCCGTTCAGCCATGACGGTGGGCGCCTGTACCGCACCGGTGACCTGGTGCGCCTGCGCGCCGACGGCCTGGTGGAGTATGTCGGGCGTGCCGACCAGCAGGTGAAGATCCGCGGCTTCCGTATCGAGCTTGGCGAAATCGAGAGCTGTCTGCAGGCGCATGCCGATATCGAAGAGGCTGTGGTGCTGGCTCACGACTTGCCCGGCGGCAAACAGCTGGTCGGTTACCTGGTGTGCAAGCAGGCCAGCGCTGACAGTGAGGTCCAGGCCCGGTTGCGCGAAGCGGTCAAGGCGCACGCCCGTCAGCACCTGCCCGATTACATGGTGCCGACGCACCTGGTACTGCTGGGCAGCCTGCCGCTGATGGGCAACGGCAAGCTGGACCGCCGTGCCTTGCCGCTGCCAGACCTGGAACAGGCCCGCGAACAGTACCAGGCACCTGCGAACGCGCTTGAGGAGCAACTGGCGCAGATCTGGCGCGAGGTGCTCAACATCTCCCGCGTTGGCGTGCAGGACAACTTCTTTGAACTGGGCGGTGATTCGATCCTGTCCATCCAGGTGGTCAGCCGGGCCCGTCAGCTTGGCCTGCAGTTCACCCCGCGCGACCTGTTCCAGCACCAGACCATCCAGACACTGGCCGCCGTGGCCAGCCGCAGCGAGGTGGCGAACAGCATCGAGCAGGGCCAGCGCCAGGGCCGCAGCGGCCTGACGCCGATTCAGCACTGGTTCTTCGACAGTGAGGTGGCCCAACCGCAACACTGGAACCAGGCCGTCTTGCTTCAGGCGCGCGTGCCGCTGGACAGCGCCCTGCTGGAGCGGGCCCTGGCCACCCTGGTGGCACACCACGACAGCCTGCGCCTGCGGTTTACCCAGGCAGATGGCCGCTGGCAGGGCGAATACGCCGCATCGCCTGGCGAGCAACTGCTATGGACTGCCACGGTGGCCGATTTCAATTCCTGTCAGGCGCTGTACACCGACGTACAACGCAGCCTGGATCTGGAGCAGGGGCCATTGCTGCGGGCCTTGCTGGTCAGCGACGGGCAGGGCGCCCAGCGGCTGTTGCTGGCGATCCATCACCTGGTGGTCGATGGAGTGTCCTGGCGCGTGCTGCTCGAAGACCTGCAGGCGCTGTACCGTGGTCAGCCGCTGGCGGCCAAGACCCACGCCATGGCCGACTGGGCTGCGCGCCTGGCAAGCTACGCCGGCAGCGATTCGCTGCGCGATGAGCTCGGCTGGTGGCAAGACCAGCTGGGGGATGTGCGCCATGAGCTGCCATGCGATCACCCGCAGGGCGGCAACCTGCAGCGGCACGCCAATACCCTGGCCATCGCCCTGGATGTGGAGCAGACCCGTCAGTTGTTGCAGCAGGCCCCCGCGGCGTACCACACCCAGGTCAACGACCTGCTGCTGACTGCCCTGGCGCGTAGCCTGTGCCGCTGGACCGGTGACGACGAGGTGCTGGTGCAGCTAGAAGGCCATGGCCGTGACGGGCTGTTCGAAGACATGGACCTGACCCGCAGCGTGGGCTGGTTCACCAGTGCCTACCCGCTGCGCCTGAACCCTCAGGCGGGTGAGGACGACAGCGCCCGCGCCACCTCGATCAAACGCATCAAGGAACAGCTGCGCCAGGTGCCGCACAAAGGCCAGGGCTACGGCGTGCTGCGTTACCTGGCTGATGACGCCGGGCGCGAAAGCATGGCCGCGCTGCCGCAAGCACGCATCACCTTCAACTACCTCGGCCAGTTCGACCAGCAGTTCGACAGCGCGGCGCTGTTCCAGCCGCTGGATGCCCCTGCGGGCCTGGCCCACGACCTCGACGCGCCACTGCCGAACTGGCTGAGCGTCGACGGCCAGGTCTATGGCGGTGCCTTGCAGTTGCGCTGGACTTATAGCCGCGAACGTTTCGACGAGCAGACCATTGCGCGCCTGGCCGAGGCTTATCGCCACGAACTGCTTGCCCTGGTCGGCCACTGCCTGGCCCAGGGTACGGGCAGCTTCACGCCTTCGGACTTCCCACTGGCGCACCTGACCCAGGAACAGATCGACGCGCTGCCGGTTCCGGCTGCCGAAATCGAAGACGTCTACCCGCTGACCCCAATGCAGGAGGGCCTGCTGCTGCATACCCTGCTGGAGCCGGGTACCGGCATCTACTACATGCAGGACCGTTACCGCATCAACAGCGCCCTCGACCCGCAGCGCTTCGCCCAGGCCTGGCAGGCGGTGGTGGCCCGCCACGAGGCACTGCGGGCATCGTTCAGCTGGAATGCCGGCGAAGCGATGCTGCAGATCATTCACAAACCGGGTAACACCCCTGTCGACTATCAGGACTGGCGCGGCCTTGACGACGAGGCCCAGGAACAACGCCTGCAAGCGCTGCACAAGCAAGAGCGCGAGGCTGGCTTCGAGCTGCTGCGCCAGGCGCCGTTCCACCTGCGGCTGGTACGCGTGGACGATGAGCGTTACTGGTTCATGATGAGCAACCACCACATCCTCATCGATGCCTGGTGCCGCTCGTTGTTGATGAACGACTTCTTCGAGCTCTACCAGGCCCTCGGCGAAGGCCGCCAGGCCCAGCTGCCGATGCCGCCACGCTATCGCGACTACATCGGCTGGCTGCAACGCCAGGACCTGGGCGAAGCACGAGCCTGGTGGCAGGCCAACCTGGCTGGCTTCGAGCGCGCCACGGCGATCCCAAGCGACCGCCCGCTGCGTCATGACCATGCCGGTGACGGCATGCTGGTCGGTGACTGCTACACCCGCCTGGAGGTGAGTGATGGCGTGCGCCTGCGCGAACTGGCCCAGGCTCATCAACTGACCATCAACACCTTCGCCCAGGCGGCCTGGGCCCTGGTGCTTGCCCGCTACAGCGGTGAGCGCGACGTCGCCTTTGGCGTGACCGTTGCCGGGCGGCCGGTGAGCATGCCGCAGATGCAGCGCACCGTCGGCCTGTTCATCAACAGCATCGCCCTGCGTGTGCAATTGCCCGAACCGGGCCAGCGCTGCAGCGTGCGCCAGTGGCTGCAAGGCCTGCTGGAGCGCAACATGGAGCTGCGCGAGTACGAATACCTGCCGTTGGTGACGATCCAGGAGTGCAGCGAACTGCCCAAAGGCCAGCCGCTGTTCAACAGCTTGTTCGTGTTCGAGAACGCCCCGGTGGAAACCGCGGTGCTCGACCACGCCCAGCACCTCAACGCCAGCTCGGACTCGGGCCGTACTCACACCAATTTCCCGTTGACGGCGGTGTGCTACCCGGGCGACGACCTTGGCCTGCACCTGTCGTTCGACCAGCGCTACTTCGACCATTCAACCGTCGAGCGCTTGCTGGCCGAGTTCAAGCGCCTGTTGCTGGCGTTGGTGCAAGGTTTCGACGGGCAGGTCAGCGAGCTGCCGTTGCTGGGTGAGGCAGAGGAACGCTTCCTGCTTCAGGCGTGCAACCGCACCGAACGGGCCTATGCCCTGGAGCAGAGCTACGTCGCGCAATTCGAGGCACAGGTTGCAGCGCATCCCGGGCGCACGGTGGCCCGTTGCATGGAGGCGAGCTATGACTATGCCGGCTTGAACCTGGCAGCCAACCGCCTGGGCCATGCGCTGGTCGCTGCGGGTGCAGGCATCGATCAGCCGGTCGCGCTGCTGGCCGAGCGTGGCCTGCCACTGCTGGGCATGATCGTCGGCAGCTTCAAGGCAGGTGCCGGTTACCTGCCGTTGGACCCTGGCCTGCCGTCGGCGCGCCTGCAGCGTATCGTCGAGCTCAGCCGCACGCCGGTGCTGGTGTGCAGCGCAGCCTGTGCCGAGCAGGCGCGCCTGTTGCTGGACGAACTGGCCGGCGTGGCGCGGCCGCGGCTGTTGATATGGGAGGAGGTGCAATCGAGCAACATCGCCAGCCACAACCCGGGTATCCACAGTGGGCCGGACAACCTCGCCTACGTGATCTACACCTCAGGCTCCACTGGCCTGCCCAAAGGCGTGATGGTCGAGCAGCGCGGCATGCTCAACAACCAGCTGAGCAAGGTGCCGTACCTGGCGCTGAGCGAGCAGGATGTGATTGCCCAGACCGCCTCGCAGAGCTTCGATATCTCGGTCTGGCAGTTCCTTGCCGCGCCATTGTTCGGCGCCAGGGTCGAGATCGTGCCAAACGCCATCGCCCACGATCCGCAGGGCCTGCTGACGCATGTTCAGGCCACCGGCATCACGGTGCTGGAGAGCGTGCCCTCGCTGATCCAGGGCATGCTGGCCAACGATCATCAGGCGCTGGGTGGCCTGCGCTGGATGCTGCCGACCGGCGAAGCCATGCCGCCGGAGCTGGCCGCGCAATGGCTGCAGCGCTACCCGGGCATCGGCCTGGTCAACGCCTACGGCCCGGCGGAGTGCTCCGATGACGTGGCGTTCTTCCGCGTCGACCTGGCCTCGACCCGTGGCAGCTACCTGCCGATCGGCACGCCAACCGACAACAACCGCCTGTACCTGTACGGCGAGGACCAGGCCTTGGTACCGCTGGGCGCGGTGGGCGAGCTGTGCGTAGCTGGTACCGGCGTGGGCCGGGGCTATGTCGGCGACCCGGTGCGTACCGCTCTGGCCTTCATCCCCCACCCGCATGGTGCGCCGGGCGAGCGCCTGTACCGCACTGGTGACCTGGCACGGCAGCGCCCGGATGGCGTGTTCGAATATGTCGGTCGTATCGACCACCAGGTGAAGATCCGCGGTTACCGGATCGAACTGGGTGAAATCGAAGCCCGCCTGCACGAGCAGGCCGAAATCCGCGACGCCGCCGTGGGTGTACAGGACGGTGTCAACGGCAAGCACCTGGTCGGATACCTGGTGGCTCATCAGGGCGTCACCGCCGATGCCGCGCTGCTTGAGCAGGTCAAGCAATGCTTGCGTGCTGATTTGCCGGAATACATGGTGCCGCTGCACTGGGGCTGGTTCGACAGCCTGCCGCACAACGCCAACGGCAAGCTCGACCGCAAGGCTTTGCCGGCCATCGACATCGGCGGCCAGCATGGCCTGGCCTACCTGGCGCCACGCGACGAGCTGGAAGAGGTGCTCGCCGGTATCTGGGCCGACGTGCTGAAGGCCGAGCGGGTAGGGGTGCACGACAACTTCTTCGAGCTGGGCGGGCATTCGCTTCTGGCAACGCAGATTGCCTCGCGGGTGCAGAAACAGTTGCAGCTGAACGTCCCGCTGCGGGCGATGTTCGAGTGCAGTACGGTTGAGGAGCTGGCGGAGTATGTGCGTGGGCTGCAGGGCAGCGCGCTGGATGAGGGCAAGGTGGATCGGTTGAGTGATCTGATGGCGGAGCTGGAGGGGTTGTGACAGCCACAGCTTAGCCTGTAACGGCCTCTTCCCGGGCTACCCCGCTCCCACAGGTTTTGCGTTGTATCACATACAGCGGCGAGCCTGTGGGAGTCGATTTACCCGCAAAGAGGTGGCTGCGGTCACCCAGTATTCGATACGTTTCGGGAGGTTTTCTTCATTGTTTTGAATGGTGGCGTTGATGATCGTGTAGCCAATGAGTTGAGTGCACAATAATAGAGTGATGTTTGTCCTCTGGCATGGCCGAGGCGGGGAGGTCCGGTGCTTTAGGTTGTTGTTTGGGGGTGGTTCAAAGTTAAGTATTTCATAGTTGTAGGTTCTTATTGTTTTCATTTCGTCTCTGGGATGCAATTCAAGTGCTGTGACTGAAGCCAGCCAGGCTGCAGAGTAAGCCTGCGTCAAGAGTTGCTGTAGGGTTGGCAAATGTCAACCTGTGTTAATCCGGCCCTGAGCGAGCGAAACTGATGCGGCGGTTTATTGGGGTTTTTAAATGTAAGAATAATGCTTAGGTGTTTTCCTACAGAGGCTAAGTAGGATGGGTGGATCTTGTCGTTTATTGAGGTGTTCTGGCAGGTTTTCTTGAGGTGGTGTAGTACTTTTCGCTTTTATTCTTTGAATTGATTGCAATGCGTTTATAGCGTTTTTTTGTGATTAGTGTTTCGTGATGTTTTCGGCGGGCAACTCAATAGCCGGGTGGAAGGGGACCTGCTTTGTCCCCCTTCTTTCAGGGAGGGGTATTGTTGCGCTTGCGAGATCGAGCCGCGCCCGCGCGGCGCTCGATCTCAGGAGCACCGAGAACCCGAAATCTGCAACATTTAACGCTTGCCGAGAATTTTCCCCAACAACTCCGGCCGCGGTGCCCCTTGCTGGCTCTGCAGGTTGCCCTGCTCATCCTGATAGAAGATCGCCGGGGTGGCCTGCAGGCCCATTTCTTCCATCAAGGCCAGGTTCGCCGCCAGTTTCTGCTGCACCGCCTCTGGCACCTTGTCCAGCGCTTTCAGCGTACTGGCCTTGCCTGCTTTCTCATGCTGTTCCAGCGCTTTGGCCGGGTCCTTGGCGGCCAGCAGTGCCGCCGACTTGCCTGGGCTGTCCTCGCGGATGATGCCGACCATGATATGGCGCAGCTGCACCTTGCCCGACTCTACCCATGGCCGTGCCTGCTGCCAGAACATGTTGCAGTATGGGCAGTTCGGGTCACTGAACAGGTATACCTTGCGCGGTGCATCGGCTTTGCCGTCAGCGATCCAGCTGGTTTTTTCCAGCTTCGCCCAGATGGCCTTGGACATGGGCCCGTACACCAGCTTTTCCAGGGGGGCGGCACTCAGGTCCTGGCCCTGTTCGTCAAACAGGCTGCCGACCAGTACATGCTTGCCATCGGGTGTGAGGTACAGGGCGATGCCGTTGTTCTGGTACTCGGCGGCGTAACCGCGCAGGCCATCGGGGGCATCGAAGCTGCCTTTGATCACGGCGCCCTTGGCTTGCAGTTGCTCGATTGCCTTGGGCAGGGTTTCGGCATGCGCCAGCGGGGTGGCCAGCAGGGCCAGGGACAGGGGCAGCAGTGCAGTCAGTCGCATGTCATTTTCCTTGTGCGGCAGGGGCGGGCGCAGCGGCCCGTTCGAAAGGTTCCAGGGCATGGCGCAGGCTGGCCCGGGACAGCTCGCCCAGGTGGCTGCCGATCAGCCGCCCGTTGGCGTCGTAGAACAGGGTGGTGGGCAGGGCCATCGAACCTACCCGCTGGGCCAGGATGCCGGTGCCGTCGAACAGCACATGGGTCAGGCTCAGGCCGGTGGTGGCGAGGAAGGTGCTGACGTTTTCCGGCGTCTCGCCCTGGTTGACGAACAGGAACGTCACGTGAGGGTACTCACCCTGGGCGTGTTGCAGCACCGGCATTTCCCGTCGGCACGGCGGGCACCAGGTCGCCCAGATGTTGATCACCAGCGGCTTGCCGCGGTAGCTGTGCAGCGCAACCGATTGCCCGCTGGCATTGCGCAGGCTCAGCTCTGGCAGCTCGGTGCCCTTGCTGTACAGATGGCTGCCAAGGCTGGCCAGGCCCCAGAACAGCGCGCCACTGAACAGTGCCCAGCCCAGCGGGCGGCGCAGCCCGGGGTGGCGCCAGCCTTGCCAGAGGCTGGCGAGCACGACACCGATCAGCCCCGACCAGAGCAGGAAACCACCGTCGCGGATGTCGATCACCTGCACCAGGTCATCGCGGTACATTGGCCAGTAAACCAGCACGAAACCCAGCCGAGCGCACAGCAGGCCGATCAGGAACAGGTTGAACAGCGCCGACTCCGGGCTTTCGCCGCCACGCCGGGCGACCCACCAGCCGACCACACTGGCGATGCCCAGGGCGGCGAGCATCAACAGATGATTGAGGGCCATGGTCAGGGGCCCCAAGGTTACAGTCAGCATCAACCTTGGCTCCTGGTCTGGGTCCAATGTTGCAGGAATGCGGCCGCATCCACCTCGCCGGTGATGCGCCGTGCGCGGCGTTCCTCGCCTTCCGGGCCGAGCCAGATGATGCTGGGTGGGCCGGGTACCTGGTAGCGCTGCAGCAGCGCGCGGCTGGCGGGGGCATCGGCTGTCACGTCCAGGCGCAGCAGGTGCACGCCGGCCAGGCTGGCTTGCACATCGTCACGGGCAAACACCTGCTTTTCCATGACTTTGCACGATACGCACCAGTCGGCGTAGTAATCGACCATCACCCATTGGCCACGGGCTTTGGCCGCATCGAGCTCACGTTGCAGGTCCTCCGGGCGGCTGACGGTGACAAACGCATCTTCGGCGTGCTGAGTGGCCGAAGGTGCGGGGCCACCGGCAAACGGGCGCAACGGCTGCCAGAGGTCATCGCCACCGGCGGCAGCGCCTATCAGCAGCAGCCCACCCCACAATGCGCCCAGCAGCGGTACGGCGCGCAAGGCAGGCAAGCGCTGCAGGGCCGGCCACGCGGCCCAGCCCAGTGCAATCAGCCACGCGCCGCTCAAGGCCAGCAGCAGCGGTGCGGCGAGCAGGCTGCGTACGGTGTACAGGGCCATGGCCAGGAACACGAAGCCGAACACCCCCTTTACTCGCTCCATCCAGGCGCCCGGGCGCGGCAGGTAGCGGTTGCCCAAGGTCACCAGCAACAGCAGTGGCACACCCATGCCCAGGCCAAGGCTGAACAGCACCAGCGCGCCTTGCAGCACATCGCCACTCTGCGCGATGTAAAGCAGGGCGCCGGCCAGCGGGGCGGTCATGCACGGCCCGAGCAGCAGGCCGGACAGTGCTCCCAATAGCGCCGCACCGTAGAGGTTGCCGCCCCGGGTGCTCTGCCCGGCACGGTCCAGGCGATCACGCAGGGCGGCTGGCAATTGCAATTCGAAAGCGCCGAACATCGGCAGGGCAAGTAACACGAACAGCGCCGCCAGGCTGCCCAACAGCCAAGGCTGCTGCAGCCAGGCTTGCAGGCTGGCGCCAAGCAGCGCGGCGACCACGCCGAGCCCTGCATACACCAGCGCCATGCTCAGCACGTAGACCCCGGCCAGCACCCAGCCACGTCGTGCGCTGGCGCCGTTGCCCATGACCAGGCCGGCGAGGATCGGCAGCATGGGCAGCGAGCAAGGGGTGAACGCCAGCAGCAGGCCGAGGCCGAAGAACGCCAGCAGGCTCCAGCCAAGGCTGGCGCTTTGCAGGCCGCTGGCCAGGGCTTGGTCGCTGGCCTGGTCAGTGGCAGGCGCGGCGCTGCCGCCCAGGTCGATGACAGTGGTTTGCGGCGGGTAGCACAGGCCGGCGTCGGCGCAGCCCTGCCAGCCCAGGCGCAACTGGCCTTGGGCGTTGGCGGGCAGCAGCAGTTCGAGTTGGTCGCGGTACACCGCGCTGTCGCCGAAGAATTCATCGTGATGGTTGAGGGCCGGCGGCAGTTGCGGGTGCTGCTCGACGGGCAGGCCGTCGAATTTCAGGCGCTTCTGGTAGAGGTAGTAACCCTGTTTGATCTGGAAATAAAGGCGCATCTGGCCGTCGGCCTGGCGGTCGTGGGTCAGGACGAACGCCTGGTTCACCGGCAGGAAGTCGGGCTTTACGTCGAACGGGTTGGCCTGCAGCGGGCCGGCCATAAGGAATGTTAGGAAGAGCAGGAGGACGCGCATGTCTTCGCCTTGGCAGATTTGAACGGGGCCATGCTGGCCTGAGCCGATTAACCCAAGGTTAACCTGTGGCCACGTTCGTGCGAGCTGAGCATGGACATACCGCGACATACTGTCTGCTTGACTTTGCCAAAACCTACTTGAGTGCTGTAAAGTTGACGTGAAAGTCAGTTTTTGTGAGCGCCCTATGTCGGCGCTCACCTCCTTCCGCGTTTCCAGCACAAGAATCAAAAGATGGGCAGGCAGCGGCCTGCCCAGAGGATCAAGCATGTCCAACCGTGATATTTCCCGGCGCTCCTTCCTGCAAGGTGGCCTGATCGCCGGTGTCGGCGTGAGCATGGCGCCGCTCGGCAGCCAGGCCTTCGCCGCACTGATGGAAGATCGTGTCACCACCTCGCCGCAGAAGTGGATGAACCACGACGGCAAGGCGCGTTTCCGTAACGACGCGTTGTCCAAGGTGTGCGGCAACAAAGTCTTTGCCCGCGACATCCGCGCCAAGGACATGCCCGGCTGGCCCGAGCAGCAAGGGCACGCCATGTTGCTCAAGACCACCAAGGCCGACCGTATCTACGCCGGTTACGACCTTGAGTGGCTCGGCGCCGGGTTGCAGCCAGACCGCATCGTCACCTCCGCTGACCTGGAAAAGGACGGCATTGCCTGGCCCGAAGCCCATTCGCCCGACCCGCTGTTGCCACCTGGCAAGGTGCCGATGTTCATTGGCCACCCGGTGGCGATCCTGATCTGGAACGACTTCGAGCGCTTCCGCCAGGCCAAGCGCAAGCTGCAGTTCAATGACAAGGCGATCCGCTACGGGGCCCAGGCCCCGCTGTATCAGCGCGACCCCTATGGCAGCTTCCGCTTCGTTCGCGTTGGCGGTGCCACGCCGTTCGACGACGATGAGTTCTCCAGCCTGAAGAACGCCATGCTGTTCCCCACCATTCTCAACCGTAAGCCGGTGTGGTCCAAGCAGCCCAACCAGCACGGCGACCTCACCGAGCAGGGCCTGTTCTACGCCAAACGCATCGGCGAGCAACTGGACAACCCGCCCGAAGACTGGCTGGTGTTCGATGAGCGCTACAAGACGCCTTCCATCGAGCCGGCGGCGCTTGAGCCCGACAACGGCAATGGCTGGTTCGACGCCGGCACCGGCACGCTGCACTTCGTGGTCGCCACCCAGTGCCCGTTCGAAGTGGCGCAGGACTGCGTGCACATGATCAAGCCGTCGCGCTTCGCCCTCAAACACCTCAACATGCACCCGGGTTACACCGTGGGCTATGGCTCCAAAGACAACAACATCTTCGTGTTCTATGCCGCGGTTGCCGCGCTGTATGGCGCTGGTGTGCCGGTCCGCCTGGCCAACGACCGCTATGAGCAGTTCCAGAGCGGCATCAAGCGTCATGCCTTCGACATCCGCTATCAACTGGCCGTGGACAAGAAGGACAACAGCTTCAGGATCTTCCGCGCCGACATGAGCTGTGACGGCGGTGGCCGCATCAACTACAGCCCGTCGGTGGCCGCAGTCGGGGCCACGGCGGCGCAGTCTATCTACTACATGCCGCAGAACGACCTGTCCGTCACCGCCTACCACTCGCGGGGCGTCGAGGCAGGGTCCATGCGTGGCTACGGTACCCTGCAGACCATGGCGGCCACCGAAATGATGGTCGACGAGGTCGCCCAACGCCTGGGTGTCGATGCCATCGACCTGCGTCGGGCCAATGCGCTGAAGTCAGGCATGAAGAACACCCAGGGCGCAGTGCCTGCCGGCGCCCTGCGCCTGCACGAGATCCTCGACAAGGCTGCTGCCCACGACTGGTGGCGCAACCGTGACGCGCGCAAGCGACAGATGGACGCCAAGGACCCGGACCACTGGTACGGCGTGGGCTTTGCCATTTGCCAGAAGGATTTCGGCACCGGTTCCGAAGCGCCGATGGCCAGCGTCGAGTTCACTGCCGATGGCCGCATCAGCCTGCGCCACATCGGCACCGAACTGGGCACCGGCATGTCCACTTCCCAGGCCCTGGTGGTCAGCGACTTCCTCGGCCGCTCGGCCGACGAGGTGAAGACCGCAGTGACCGAGTGGCCTGAACTGCAACTGGCCACCAGCGGCAACCCGTACCTGATCAGCCAGGCCGAGCAGGATGCGGCGCTGCGCAACCCGCGCTGGGTCGGCAAACTGGCATCGCCATCGTCGGCGACCAACTCGGCGTTCTATTTCAGCCACGCCACCCGCGAAGCGGCGCGCGTGCTGTTCAATCATGGCCTCTGGCCGGCGGCCATGGCCCTGTGGCGCCAAGGCCCGTTCGGTGGGCAGGCCAACCCCTTGGTGGTGCGCCGCGAGAACGCGGTGTGGGTCAATGGTGAGCTGACTGGCAACGGGCTGGCGCCCATTCCCTTCGCCCAGCTTGCGAAGAAAGCCCACGAAATGGGCCTGGTCACCGGCGTCAGCGTTCACGGTTTCAACCGTTGGAGCTGGGCAGAAGCCGACTTCGTCATCGACGGCGTGCGCGAGCGTTTCCCGCTCGATGCCGTGGCCGTTAAATACGGCGACGGTGCGCCAAACGCCAAGAAAGCGCAGATGAGCAGCAACGGCTACCACTTGCTCGACCGGCAGAACGCCGCCTACCCGGCCACCCAGTTGAACAACGCCATGGTCACTTACTACAGCCCGGTGGCCACTATCGTCGAAGTGAAAGTGAACAAGGGCACCCATGAAGTCCAGGTGCTCAACCATCACAGCTGGGTCGAGTGCGGCCGGGTGTTGGTACCGGAGCTGGTCAAGGGCCAGCTCGAAGGCGGCATCGCCATGGGCATTGGCCATGCGCTGACCGAAGAGATGCCACTTCATGAGGGTGGCCCGGGGGAGGGCGACTGGAACTTCAACCGCTATCGCCTGCCGCATGCCAAGGACGTGGCCGTCTGGAAGCAGACGTCCGAGATCCTCCCACCGTTGTCGCCCACCGACCCGTCCAAGGGCATTGCCGAGGTGGTGATGATCCCGGTGGTCGGTGCCATCGGCAACGCCGTGGCCCATGCCATTGGCAAGCGTGTTCGCGATCTTCCGATTACTCCAGCCCGCATCAAGGAGGCCCTCAATGGCTAACCGTCCGCTTCAACTGACCCTCAATGGTCAACCTGTCGGTCCGGTCGAGGTCCCCGACGACCTGGCGATGATCGATTACCTGCACGAACACCAGAACCTCACCGGCTCGCGCCTGGGTTGCGGCCAGGGTATCTGCCATGCCTGCGTGGTGATCGTCGACAACCCCGATGGCACCAGTGAAGAAGTGCGCACCTGCATCACCGGTGCCCACTACTTCGCCGGCAAGAAGGTCCGTACCATCGAGAGCCATGCCAAGCAGGACGAGGCCGGCAACTTCACGCTGAACCCGATCCAGCAGAAGTTCGTCGACCTGTTCGCCTTCCAGTGCAGCTACTGTGCACCCGGCTTCGTCAACGCGGCGACCGTGCTGGTGGAAAGTGCCCAGCGCCAACCGGTGAAGAAGAGCGAACTTGAAGACCGCATCGAAGAGAGCCTGGGGCATCACATTTGCCGCTGCACCGGCTACGTACGCTACTACGATGCTACCCGCACGGTCCTCAACGACCTCGGCCTGGTCAAGGAGGGTTGAGCATGGCGTTCGTTCGTTCCGGTCTCACGCTGGCGCTGGGCCTTGCCGTCGCCATGGTTGCCCAGGCAGATGACCAGGCGCTGGTCAAACGTGGGGAATACCTGGCCCGTGCTGCCGACTGCATGGCCTGCCACACCGCCGAAGGCGGCGCGCCGTATGCCGGCGGCCTGCCGATCCACTCGCCGTTCGGGACCATCTATGGCACCAACATCACCCCGGACAAACAGTACGGCATCGGCAACTACACGGCCGACGAATTCTTTGCGGCTGTCACCGAGGGCAAACGCAAGGACGGCGCCAACCTGTACCCGGCCATGCCCTACACCTCGTACCACCTGATCTTGCGGGAAGACTCGGACGCGATCCTTGCATACCTGATGACCGTGCCGCCGATCAACCGCCCGGCACCGCAGACCAAGCTCAGCTTCCCGTTCAACGTGCGCATGGGCCTGTCGGGCTGGAACATGCTGTACGGCAAGAGCGTGCAGTTGCAGCCCACCGACGGCAAGAGTCCGGCATGGCAGCGCGGGCAGTACATGGTCGAAGTCATGGGCCACTGCGGCGAGTGCCATACCCCGCGTAACCCGATTGGTGCGCTGCAGCAGGATCAGCGCCTGACCGGCGGGCTGCTCAATGGCTACCTGGCACCGAGCCTGCTGGCCAAGGACCTCGCCGAGCGTGGCTGGACCCACCCCGACCTCACCACCTTCCTCAAACACGGCATCAGCGCCCAGGGCAGCATGTTCAACGAGATGTACCCGGTGGTGCACCACAGCACCCAGCATCTCAAGGACGCCGACCTGGCTGCCATGGCCACTTATCTGTTGGGTGAACAGCCACCGCCTGCCAAGGTCATACAGGAAGTCCCCCTGGACCAGCTCAGCGACAGCGCCAAGCGCGGCCGTCAGCAGTACCTCAACGTCTGCGCCGGCTGCCACGGTGTCGACGGCGAAGGCAAGCCGCATATCGCGGTGGCCATGCAGGGCAACACGGTGCTGCGTCAGGGGGACTCGCGCAACCTGGTCAAGGCCATCCTCGACGGTATCCGTGAGCAGCAATTCACAGGCTTCGAACGCATGCAGCCAATGCCAGGCTTTGCCGACAAACTCAGTGATGAGCAGGTCACGGATATGGTCAACTACCTGCGTCAGGCCTGGGGCGGATTGCCGGGTGATTTGAGCGTACAGCAGCTAGCTGAGCTGAAGGCGGAGTAATACGTGCAACATCTAGATCTGCAGGTCGTACACCAGGCGATGCAGTGGTCGGGCAACGGCCAGCGGGTCTGGTTGTGCACGGTGCTTGCCACTTACGGGTCGGCGCCTCGCGCACCGGGCTCGCTGCTGGCGGTGAACGAGGCAGGGCAGTGGGTGGGCTCGCTGTCGGGCGGCTGCGTCGAGGAAGACTTCCTTGAGCGCGTGGCCCTTGGCGAGTTTCCCGAGCCGGTCGCGATCGTGCGTTATGGCGATGGCAGCGACCGGCGCTCGAGCATTCGTCTGCCCTGTGGCGGGGTGCTGGAGG
>NZ_MOMO01000193.1:0-22365 GCF_009933855.1 Pseudomonas sp. SG-MS2
GTACAGCCTGGTCATCAGTGACGTGAACATGCCGGGGATGGATGGGCATCAGTTGCTGGCGCACCTGCGCCGCCAGTACCCGCAATTGCCGGTGCTGCTGATGACCGCTCACGCTGCCGTGGAGCGCGCTGTCGAGGCGATGCGCCAGGGCGCTGTGGACTACCTGGTCAAACCCTTCGAGCCCAAGGCGCTGCTGAGCCTGGTCGAGCGCCATGCCGCCGGGCGCCTGAGTGCGGTCGAGGACGAAGGGCCGGTGGCCAGCGAGCCTGCCAGCCGCCAATTGCTGGAGCTTGCTGCACGTGTGGCCCGCAGCGATTCGACCGTACTCATCTGCGGTGAGTCGGGCACCGGCAAGGAAGTGCTTGCGCGGTACATTCACCAACAGTCGCCGCGTGCAGCGCAGCCATTTGTCGCGATCAACTGCGCGGCCATCCCGGACAACATGCTCGAGGCGACCTTGTTCGGTCACGAGAAAGGAGCCTTCACCGGCGCCATTGCGGCGCAGGCCGGCAAATTCGAGCAGGCCGAGGGTGGCACCTTGCTGCTCGACGAGATTTCCGAAATGCCTCTGGGCCTGCAGGCCAAGCTGTTGCGTGTCTTGCAGGAACGTGAGGTCGAGCGGGTAGGGGGGCGCAAGCCGATTGCCCTGGACATCCGCGTGCTGGCAACCAGCAATCGCGACATGGCCGGTGAAGTGGCGGCCGGGCGGTTCCGCGAAGACCTGTTCTATCGCCTGTCGGTGTTCCCGTTGGCCTGGCAGCCGCTGCGTGAGCGTGCCGGTGACATCCTGCCGCTGGCCGAGCGCTTGCTGGCGCGGCATGTGGCGAAGATGAAGCATGCGCCGGTGCGCCTGTCTGCTGCGGCGCAGGCCTGCCTGCAGGCCCATGCCTGGCCAGGCAATGTGCGTGAGCTGGACAACGCCTTGCAGCGGGCGCTGATCCTGCAGCAGGGCGGGGTGATCGAGGCGGCGGATTTTTGTCTGGCCGGCGCCATTCCCTTGTCGGCGGTTGCACCAGCCGCGGCGTTGCCCGTGGCGGTCGAGCCGGCAGGTGAGGCCGGTGGCCTGGGCGATGACATGCGCCGCCATGAGTTCCAGATGATCATCGACACCTTGCGCGCCGAGCGCGGTCGCCGCAAGGAGGCTGCCGAGCGGCTTGGCATCAGCCCGCGTACCCTGCGCTACAAGCTGGCGCAAATGCGCGATGCCGGGCTCGACGTGGAAGCCAGCCTGTACGGGTGAGCTACACGCTACAAGCAAGCGCAAGAGCACCGCAGCCTGGCTTGAAGCTTGAAGCTTTCAAAGGCTGGCACTGTTGTTGCTTAGAGAGGCTATCCGCCGCATGAGTGTCAAAAAAATGCGGCCGCCGGAGAGAGAAGTTCATGAGCCAAGGTGTTGAATTCAATCGTCTGATGCTGGACATGCGTGCCATGCAGGCCGATGCCATGTCGCTGCCAAAAGCCACTGCTGCCCCCGAATTGGCAGAAGGCCAGAGCAGCTTCGCTGACATGCTCGGCCAGGCCATCGGCAAAGTGCACCAGACCCAGCAGGCGTCGACCCAGCTCGCCAATGCTTTCGAGATCGGCAAGAGTGGTGTCGACCTGACCGACGTGATGATCGCCTCGCAGAAAGCCAGCGTTTCCATGCAAGCGCTGACCCAGGTACGCAACAAGCTGGTCCAGGCGTACCAGGACATCATGCAGATGCCGGTTTGAGGACGGAAGTAAGTCATGGCTGAAGCAGTCGTCGATAACGCCCCCGCCAAAAGTGGCCCGCCAGCGTCCAAACCGCCGCTGTTCGGCATGGCGTTTCTGGAAAACATCTCGCAGATGCCCATGCTGCGTCAGGTCGGCCTGCTGGTCGGGTTGGCGGCGAGCGTGGCGATCGGCTTCGCCGTGGTGCTGTGGTCGCAACAGCCGGACTACCGCCCGCTGTATGGCAGCCTGGCGGGCATGGACACCAAGCAGGTCATGGATACCCTGGCCGCTGCAGACATCCCCTACAATGTCGAGCCCAATTCCGGTGCTCTGCTGGTCAAGGCCGACGACCTCTCCCGTGCGCGCCTGAAACTGGCAGCCGCCGGCGTTGCGCCAAGCGACGGCAATGTTGGCTTCGAACTGCTCGACAAAGAGCAGGGCCTGGGTACCAGCCAGTTCATGGAAGCTACCCGTTACCGTCGCAGCCTGGAAGGCGAGTTGGCCCGTACGGTCTCCAGCCTGAACAACGTCAAGGCGGCGCGCGTGCACCTGGCGATCCCGAAAAGCTCGGTGTTCGTGCGCGATGAGCGCAAGCCAAGCGCCTCGGTCCTGGTCGAACTGTACCCGGGCCGTTCGCTGGAAGCCGGCCAGGTGATGGCGATCGTCAACCTGGTCGCCACCAGCGTGCCCGAGCTGGACAAGTCGCAGGTCACCGTGGTCGACCAGAAGGGCAACCTGCTCTCCGACCAGTTGCAGGACACGGCGTTGACCATGGCTGGCAAGCAGTTCGACTACAGCCGCCGCATGGAAGGCATGCTCACCCAGCGTGTGCACAACATCCTGCAACCCGTCTTGGGCAACGACCGTTACAAGGCCGAGGTGTCTGCCGACCTTGACTTCAGCGCAGTGGAGTCCACTTCCGAGCAGTTCAACCCGGACCAGCCGGCGTTGCGCAGCGAGCAGTCGGTCAACGAGCAGCGCGCCAGCAGTTCGGGGCCGCAAGGTGTGCCGGGCGCGCTGAGCAACCAGCCGCCGGCAGGTGCCGCAGCGCCTGAAAACGCCACCGCCGCAGCCCCTGCTGCCGGTGCCATCCAGCCTGGCCAGCCGCTGGTGGATGCCAATGGCCAGCAGATCATGGACCCGGCCACCGGCCAGCCAATGCTCGCGCCATACCCGGCCGACAAGCGTCTGCAGACCACCAAGAACTTCGAACTGGACCGCTCGATCAGCCACACCCGCCAGCAGCAGGGTCGCCTGACCCGTCTGTCGGTGGCGGTAGTGGTCGATGACCAGGTCAAGGTCGACGCCGCCGGCGAGACCACCCGTGCGCCGTGGGGCGCCGAAGACCTGGCGCGCTTCACCCGCCTGGTACAGGACGCCGTTGGCTTCGATGCCAGCCGTGGCGACAGCGTGACGGTGATCAACGTGCCGTTCGCCGCCGACCGTGGCGAAGAGATCGCCGACATCGCGTTTTACCAGCAGCCTTGGTTCTGGGACATCGTCAAGCAGGTGTTGGGCGTGGTGTTCATCCTGGTACTGGTGTTCGGCGTGCTGCGCCCGGTACTCAACAACATCACTGGCGGCGGCAAGCAGGCTGCTGCAACGGACAGCGACATGGAGCTGGGCGGCATGATCGGTCTGGATGGCGAACTGGCCAACGACCGCGTCAGCCTGGGTGGCCCGACAAGCATTCTGTTGCCAAGCCCAAGCGAGGGTTACGAGGCACAGCTCAACGCAATCAAAGGCCTGGTGGCCGAAGACCCGGGCCGTGTCGCCCAGGTCGTGAAAGAGTGGATCAACGCCGATGAGTGATAACCGAGCCGTTACCGCCAAGCTGAGCCGCACCGACAAGGCGGCAATCCTTTTGCTCTCGCTGGGTGAGACCGATGCCGCCCAGGTACTGCGGCACATGGGCCCCAAAGAAGTGCAGCGGGTCGGTGTGGCCATGGCTCAGATGGGCAACGTGCACCGCGAGCAGGTCCAGCAGGTGATGAGCGAGTTCGTCGAGATCGTCGGCGACCAGACCAGCCTGGGCGTAGGATCCGACGGTTATATCCGCAAGATGCTCAACCAGGCCCTGGGCGAGGACAAGGCCAACGGCCTGATCGACCGCATCCTGCTGGGCGGCAACACCAGCGGCCTGGACAGCCTCAAGTGGATGGAGCCACGGGCGGTGGCGGATGTGATCCGTTTCGAGCACCCGCAGATCCAGGCCATCGTGGTCGCCTACCTCGACCCCGATCAGGCTGGCGAAGTGCTGAGCAACTTCGACCACAAGGTGCGCCTGGACATCATCCTGCGCGTTTCGTCGCTCAACACCGTTCAGCCTGCCGCGCTCAAGGAACTGAACCAGATTCTCGAGAAGCAGTTCTCGGGGAACTCCAATGCCGCACGCACCACCCTGGGTGGCATCAAGCGCGCCGCCGACATCATGAACTTCCTCGACAGCTCTGTGGAAGGTGCGCTGATGGACTCGATCCGCGAGGTCGACAACGACCTGTCGGAGCAGATCGAAGACCTGATGTTCGTCTTCAACAACCTGGCCGATGTCGACGACCGTGGCATCCAGGCGCTGCTGCGCGAAGTGTCCTCCGATGTGCTGGTGGTGTCGCTCAAAGGTGCCGACGAGCGGGTCAAGGACAAGATTTTCAAGAACATGTCCAAGCGTGCTTCGGAACTGCTGCGCGACGACCTCGAGGCCAAGGGCCCGGTGCGCGTCAGCGACGTGGAAACGGCGCAGAAGGAAATCCTCACCATTGCCCGACGCATGGCCGAGGCCGGCGAGATCGTGCTCGGCGGCAAGGGCGCCGAGGAAATGATTTAAGCGGCAAGCCACAAGCTGCAAGCTACAAGGGAAAGCCAGACGCTGCACAGCCTGCTTCTTCTTGCAGCTTGCAGCTAACAGCTTGCAGCTCATCCCGCTTTCAACACCAGGCATGCCAATGTCCAGCAAAGAAACTCACCCCAGCGACCTGATTCGTGCACGTGACCTGGAAGGCGTCGATGTGTGGGCACTGCCCAGCTTCGACCCTGAGCCGGAACCGGAGCCGGAACCGGAACCCGAAATCATCGAGGAAGAGGTCGAGGAAGTGCCGCTGGAGGAAGTCCAGCCACTGACCCTTGAAGAGCTCGAAGCGATCCGGCAGGAGGCCTACAACGAAGGTTTCGCCACCGGCGAGCGTGAGGGTTTTCACAGCACCCAGTTGAAGGTGCGACAGGAGGCTGAGGAGGCGCTCAATGCCCGGCTGGCTGACCTGGAACAACTGATGGCACACCTGCTCGAGCCTATTGCCGAGCAGGACACACAGATCGAGAAGACCCTCGTTCATTTGGTGGCGCACATGGCGCGCCAGGTGATCGGTCGCGAACTGCGCAGCGACTCCAGTCAGATCACCCAAGTACTGCGTGAAGCGTTGAAGCTGCTGCCCATGGGTGCGGACAATATCCGCATTCACCTCAATCCTCAGGATTTCGAGCTGGCCAAGGCCCTGCGCGAACGCCATGAGGAGAGCTGGAAGCTGCTTGAGGATGACGCCCTGTTACCCGGGGGGTGCCGCATCGAGACCGCGCACAGCCGCATCGACGCGACCATGGAAACCCGTATCGAAAAGGCCGTGGCCCAGCTGTTCGACCAGTTGCACGACCAGTCCCTGCACCCGGCGGCGCCGGATGTATCGATCGAGTTGGGCGCCAACGATGCGCCTTGACCGCACCAGCTTCGGCAAACGCCTGGGTAGCTACGCCGAGGCGATCAAGCTGCCCGTGCAGCCGGTGGTCGAAGGCCGCCTGCTGCGCATGGTCGGCCTTACCCTGGAGGCCGAGGGGCTGCGCGCCGCAGTGGGCGCACGCTGCCTGGTGATCAATGACGACTCGTACCACCCGGTGCAGGTCGAAGCCGAAGTCATGGGCTTTGCTGGCAGCAAGATCTTCCTCATGCCGGTCGGCAGCATCGCCGGTATCGCGCCCGGGGCGCGGGTGGTGCCACTGGACGACAGCGGCCGTTTGCCCATGGGCATGAGTATGCTCGGCCGGGTGCTCGATGGCGCCGGTCGCGCCCTGGACGGCAAGGGCGGGATGAAGGCCGAGGATTGGGTGCCGATGGACGGCCCGATCATCAACCCGCTCAACCGCGACCCTATCAGCCAGCCACTGGACGTGGGCATTCGCAGCATCAACGGCCTGCTCACCGTCGGCCGGGGCCAGCGCCTGGGCCTGTTCGCCGGTACCGGTGTCGGTAAGTCGGTGTTGCTCGGCATGATGACTCGCTTCACCGAAGCCGAAATCATCGTGGTTGGCCTGATTGGCGAGCGGGGCCGCGAGGTGAAGGAGTTCATCGAGCATATTCTGGGTGAAGAGGGGCTCAAGCGATCGGTGGTGGTCGCATCCCCGGCCGACGACGCGCCGTTGATGCGTTTGCGCGCGGCCATGTATTGCACGCGCATTGCCGAGTACTTCCGCGACAAAGGCAAGAACGTCCTGTTGCTGATGGATTCGCTGACCCGTTTTGCCCAGGCCCAGCGTGAAATTGCCTTGGCAATCGGCGAGCCGCCCGCTACCCGTGGTTATCCGCCATCAGTGTTCGCCAAGCTCCCCAAGCTGGTGGAGCGCGCCGGTAACGGTGAGCCGGGTGGTGGCTCGATCACGGCCTTCTATACCGTATTGTCCGAAGGTGACGACCAGCAGGATCCGATTGCCGACTCGGCGCGGGGCGTGCTCGATGGCCACTTCGTCTTGTCCCGGCGGCTGGCCGAGGAAGGCCATTACCCCGCTATCGACATCGAAGCCTCGATCAGCCGGGTAATGCCCCAGGTGGTCGATGCCAATCACCTGCGCCAGGCGCAAAAATTCAAGCAGCTGTGGTCACGCCTGTCGCAAAGCCGCGACCTGATCAGTGTTGGCGCCTATGTGGCAGGCGGCGATCCGGAAACCGACCTGGCCATTGCGCTGCAGCCAAAACTGGTGGACTTCCTGCGCCAAGGGCTGGATGAAAATGTCGGTATGGACCAGAGTCGACAGCAGTTGGGGGCGATCTTCACGCCTCCGGCGAACGGTTGATAGGCCATGAGTACGCCTAGCCGTGCCGCGCGTCTGGCGCCAGTGGTGCAGATGGCCGAGGAGGCCGAACGCAAGGCAGCCCAGCGGCTGGGGCACTTTCAGCAGTTGGTGGCTCAGGCCCAGGCCAAGCTGGCTGAGCTCGAGTCGTTTCGTGAGGGTTACCAGGCGCAATGGATCGACCGCGGTGGCCAAGGCGTCAATGGCAGCTGGCTGGTCAACTACCAGCGCTTTCTGGGGCAGCTTGAAACGGCCATGACCCAGCAGCGCCAAAGCCTGACATGGCACCAGAACAACCTGAAGAACGCCAGGGGCACCTGGCAGCAAGCCTATGCCCGGGTAGAGGGCCTGCGCAAACTGGTGCAGCGTTACCTGGAAGAGGCGCGGCGCGCCGAGGACAAACGCGAGCAGCGCTTGCTGGATGAATTGTCACAGCGGTTGCCAAGGCAAGGCCACATCTAGCTTGCAGCTTGCAGCTCTGCCCCCCGCCTGCTAAACCTTGAACTGTTGCATTCGCCATCATCGAAGGAATCGCTAGCATGGCAGTCGAGACTGATTTTTCGCAGGACGAGAAAAAGCTGACGATCAAGATCAAAGGCCGCTTCGATTTCGGTAAGCATCAGGAGTTTCGCGATGCCTACGAGCGCCAGCCCAAGCGCCCGGACTCGGTGGTGGTCGACCTCAAAGACACCACTTACCTGGACAGCTCCGCCCTCGGCATGTTGCTGCTGCTGCGTGATCACGCCGGTGGCGATGAATCGGACGTGCGCGTGGTGCATGCCAGTTCAGATGTGCGCAAGATCCTTGCCATCTCCAATTTCGACAAACTGTTCGCTATCAGTTGAGCGTCATGACGCCGGCCGAACAGCCGTTGACTGTGCTGGTGGCCGAAGACGGGGCCACGGATAGGCTGTTGCTGGCCAAGATTGTCCGGCGCCAGGGGCATCACGTGTATACCGCCGAAAACGGCCAGCAGGCCGTTGAGCTGTTTGCCGAAAAGCGCCCGCAGCTGGTTTTGCTCGATGCCCTGATGCCAGTCATGGACGGTTTCGAAGCTGCGCGGCAGATCAAGGCACTGGCCGGCGAGGCCCTGGTACCGATCATCTTTCTTACCTCGCTCAACGAGGAAGAGGCCTTGGTGCGCTGCCTGGAGGCCGGTGGTGACGACTTCATGGCCAAGCCCTACAGTGCGGTGATCCTTGGTGCCAAGATCCGCGCCATGGATCGCCTGCGCAGGTTGCAGGCCACGGTGCTGGAGCAGCGTGACCTGATCACCCGGCATCACCATCACCTGCTCAACGAGCAGCGGGTGGCCAAGGCAGTGTTCGACAAGGTTGCCCATTCTGGCTGCATCACGGCGCCGAACATTCGGTACCTGCAGTCGCCTTACGCGTTATTCAACGGCGACTTGCTGCTGGCCGCGTTCACTCCATCCGGCGACATGCATGTACTGCTGGGTGACTTTACCGGGCATGGGCTACCCGCTGCAGTCGGTGCCATGCCCCTGGCAGAAGTGTTCTACGGCATGACTGCCAAGGGCTACGGCCTGGCGCAGATGCTGCGCGAGATGAACGCCAAGCTCAAGCGCATCCTGCCGGTAGACATGTTCTGTTGCGCGCAGCTCCTCAGCCTGAGCGTGCAGCGCGGCTCGGTGGAGGTCTGGAACGGTGGCATGCCGGATGGTTACCGGCTGTCGGCCGGCGGCGAGGTGCTTTCCATGCTGGGTTCGCGCCACCTTCCGCTGGGCATCCTGGCGCCGGAGCGCTTCGATGACAGTACCGAGGTGTTGCCGCTGGCGCCGGGGGAGCGGCTGCTACTGCTGTCCGATGGCGTTGTGGATACAGCCGACGAAGCGCAGACGTTGTTCGGTGTCGAGCGCTTGCGCGCGGTGCTGGCGGCCAATCGTGACCCGGCGCGGCTTTTCGACGAGGTGATGGAGGCGCTGGAGCGCTTCGGCGGGCGCCCCAGGGATGACATCAGCCTGTGCGATATCCGCATGTTTACTGCGCAGGAGCGGGTGCCGGCCCCAACCATCTATTCTGATAGTGGGCGCTCCAGCCCGCTGGACTGGTCGCTGGGCTTCGAGTTGCGCGGTGAGAGCCTCAAACGTTTCAACCCGGTGCCGTACCTTGTGCAGTTGCTGCAGGAAATCCACGGTTTGCGGCCCCGCACCGGCGCCCTGCACAGCGTGCTAAGCGAGCTGTATTCCAATGCGCTGGAGCACGGTGTGCTGGGCCTGGATTCGCGGCTCAAGCGCGATGTGCATGGGTTTGCCGACTATTATCAGGAACGCACCCGCAGGCTCGGTGTGTTGACCGAGGGCAGCGTGCGCATCGATCTGAAGGTGGAACCGATGGCTGCAGGCGGTCGTCTGATGATCGAAGTTCGTGACAGTGGTGCTGGGTTCGATGTGCAGCGGGTGCTGGCGCGTCCTTCCCGTGAGCATGGATTGAGTGGTCGAGGGTTGCACCTGGTACGGCGCCTTGGTAGTAGTGCCGGGTGGCGGGACGGTGGTCGTTGCGCATGGGTGCAGTTCGATTGGTGAGCTGTTTGGCGCTTGAGGCATAATTCTGCTTGATCAAGGAGTGAGCAAGTGACTGACATGCATATTGATCACAGGGTGCTCAGTGAGCTGCAGGAGGTCATGGAAGATGGCTACCTGCAACTGCTGGAAACCTTTCTGGAAGACTCCGGGCGGCGTCTTGAGGAACTTCATGGCGCCAGGAACGCCGATGAGTTGGGCGTGGCTGCGCACAGTTTCAAGGGCAGCAGCAGCAACATGGGTGCGGTCGGGCTGGCGCAGCTTTGCCATCAGTTGGAGGAGCGGGTCAAGCAGCGCTCGCTGCATGGCGTAGAAGAGCTGATCAACCGCATCGACCAGGAGTATCTTGAGGTGCAGCGTTTCTATCAGGGCGAGCGCAAGCGGGTTTCCGCAGGCTGATCGGCCAGTTGGCTCGACTTTTGCCTGTATGTGCCTGAACGATACCTTTGTTTCTGGCGCGGAGACCCTTCAATGCCTGTCGCACCTAATCCTTTGTTGCAAACCAGTACGCTGAGCAAGCCGTCGCGTGCGGGTGCCTCGCAGGTGGACAAGCCGCTGCAGGCCTCGGGCGGGCAGGGCAGCGGCTTCGATCAGGTCATGGCCAAGCAGGGCAATGACAAAGCGCCGGTACGCGATGACAAGGTTGCCCAGGCCAAGCCCAAAGACAAACCCGAGGTCGCCCACGGCGGCAAGAAAGAGGCGGCCGACAAGCCGGCGGTTGCCGATGACGGCAATAAGTTGCCAGCTGACGATCAGGCGCAAGCCGGTGCCGATAGTGCGCCTGGCAGTGAATCGACCTCGCTGGACGCCAGCCTGGTGGCGGGCCAGGTGACCGATGCGCAGCCGGGGGCGCAGTTGCTGCAAGCCCAGGCTGAAGCCGTGGCGCCGGTGCTTCAGGCAGCGGTCCAGTTACCGCAAGCCCCGACAACTGAAGAGCTGCCCGAGGACCCGGCAGCGCAGGCCTTCGACCCTGATGCCGACCCATTGGCCAACTTGCCGACCCTGCGCCTGGCGCTGGAGCAAACTGCCCAGGCCAAGGGCACGACCTCGGCCCACGCCGCCGATCCTTCCCAGGCCGGCGCCGAGGATGGTCAGCCAGCCGTCAATCCCTTGGCGACCTTGATGGACAAGGTCGAGGCTGAGGCAGGGCAATCGGAGAGCGGGGACAAGGCGTTTGGTGCGTTGCTCGAAGATGGCCTCAAAGACACCAAGAGCGCCTCCACTGACACCCGAATCGACGATTTCGCCAACCGCTTGGCGAGCCTGACCCAGGCTGCCACGGCCAAGACGGCCAATGCCGTACCGGTGACCGGCAATCCGCTGCACCAGCCGTTGCCGATGAACCAGAACGCCTGGGCCGAAGGTTTGGTCAACCGCGTCATGTACCTGTCCAGCCAGAACCTGAAGTCGGCGGACATCCAGTTGGAGCCGGCCGAGCTTGGCCGCCTGGATATCCGCGTCAACGTGGCGGCCGACCAGGCCACCCAGGTGACCTTCATCAGCGGCCACGCGGGCGTGCGTGATGCGCTGGACAGCCAGGTGCATCGCCTGCGTGAACTGTTTGCCCAGCAGGGGCTGGCGCAGCCGGACGTCAACGTGGCTGACCAGTCGCGCGGGCAGCAACAGCAAGCCCAGCAGGACGGTTCACAGCTGTCCGGCGTTGCCGCACGGCGGGCGCAGAATGGCGGTGGTACCGAGCAGGGTGAGCTTGCCGATGCCTCACGGCCGGTGGAGCAGCAGGTGGTCGTTGGCGACAGTGCGGTCGATTTCTACGCGTGAGTTGCTGATGGCCCTTTCGCAGGCGATAGGGCCGGTACAGGCAAAAATTCCCAATCTGGCATAACACTTGCTCAAGCCACGTCATCCTCATTTGAAACCCCGATGGACGACGGATTATTGGCATGGCGAAGAGCGACGCAGTGAAAGACCCCGCCACTAAAGGCAAACTCAAGCTGATCCTGCTGTTGGTGCTGGCCCTTCTGCTGGCGGTCGGCCTGTCGGTAGGCGCGACCTGGTTCTTCATGCACAAGAGCGAGTCGGCGCCCGCGGCCGACCCGGCAGCGGCCAACGTCAAGCCGGCGGCGATCTACGAGCCCCTGGCGCCGGCCTTCGTGGTCAACTTCAACCAGAACGGCCGCCAGCGCTACATGCAGGTGAGCATCACCCTGCAGGGCCGCAACCAGGCCGACCTTGATGCCCTCAAGGTGCATATGCCGGTGATCCGCAACAACCTGGTGATGATGTTCTCCGGGCAGGGCTTCGACACCTTGGCCGCCAGCTCCGTGGGCCAGGAAATGCTGCGCCAGAAAGCCACCGCAGTGGTTCAGGAAGTGGCGCAAAAGGAAGTCGGCAAGCCGGTGATAGACCAGCTGCTGTTCACCAATTTCGTATTGCAGTAGGAGTCCGCAATGGCCGTACAGGACCTGCTGTCCCAGGATGAGATCGACGCCCTGTTGCATGGCGTCGATGATGGGCTGGTACAGACCGAGAGCGCTGCCGAGCCTGGCAGCATCAAAAGCTACGACCTGACCAGCCAGGATCGGATCGTGCGGGGGCGCATGCCGACCCTCGAAATGATCAACGAACGTTTCGCCCGCTACACCCGTATCAGCATGTTCAACCTCCTGCGCCGCTCCGCCGACGTGGCGGTTGGGGGTGTGCAGGTGATGAAGTTCGGTGAGTACGTGCATTCGCTGTACGTGCCGACAAGCCTCAACCTGGTCAAGATCAAGCCGCTGCGCGGCACTTCGCTGTTCATTCTGGACGCCAAGCTGGTGTTCAAGCTGGTGGACAACTTCTTCGGTGGTGACGGTCGTCACGCCAAGATCGAAGGCCGCGAGTTCACCCCCACTGAGCTGCGGGTTGTGCGCATGGTGCTGGACCAGTGCTTCATCGACCTCAAGGAAGCCTGGCAGGCGATCATGCCGGTCAACTTCGAGTACATGAACTCCGAAGTCAACCCGGCCATGGCCAACATCGTCGGGCCGAGCGAAGCAGTGGTGGTGTCGACCTTCCATATCGAACTGGACGGTGGCGGCGGCGACCTGCACGTGACCATGCCCTACTCGATGATCGAGCCGGTGCGCGAAATGCTCGATGCCGGTTTCCAGTCCGACCTGGACGACCAGGACGAGCGCTGGGTGAAGGCCCTGCGCGAAGACGTGCTGGACGTTTCCGTACCGCTCAGTGCCACGGTTGCCCGCCGCCAACTCAAATTGCGCGATGTGCTGCACATGCAACCGGGTGACGTGATCCCGGTGGAGCTGCCGGAGCACCTTGTGCTGCGTGCCAATGGCGTACCGTCGTTCAAGGCGCGCCTGGGTTCGCACAAGGGCAACCTGGCGCTGCAGATCATCGACCCGATCGAACGCCGCTGACGGCGTGCCGGTCGCTCACTACGAATTGAATGCCTGTCGAGGACATCATGGCTAACGAAAACGAGATCACCTCCCCGGAAGACCAGGCCCTGGCCGATGAATGGGCGGCGGCGCTGGAAGAAACCGGTGATGCCGGCCAGGCTGACATCGACGCGCTGCTCGGTGGCGACGGCGGTAGCGCCGGTGCCGGCCGGTTGCCGATGGAAGAGTTCGCAAGCTCGCCACGGCCGAAAGAAAACGTCAGCCTGGAAGGCCCGAACCTGGACGTGATCCTGGACATTCCGGTGAACATCTCCATGGAAGTGGGCAGCACCGAAATCAACATCCGCAACCTGCTGCAGCTCAACCAGGGCTCGGTGATCGAGCTCGACCGCCTGGCCGGCGAGCCGCTGGATGTACTGGTCAATGGCACCCTGATCGCCCACGGCGAAGTGGTTGTGGTCAACGAGAAGTTCGGCATCCGCCTGACTGACGTGATCAGCCCCAGCGAACGTATCAAGAAGCTGCGCTGAGTGAAGGGCACGATACGGGCTGTCACGGCCCTTGCCGCGCTGCTCGCCAGCGAAGTGGTGATCGCCGCTGCCGCGCCGGCCGTGGTGGCCACGCCGCCAGCTGCGGCGCCCGGCAGCCTGGGTGGGCAGCTGGCGCAAATGGTGCTGGGCTTGCTGCTGGTGGTGGGCCTGATCTTCTTCCTGGCCTGGTTGCTGCGCCGTATGCAGGGCGCGGCACCCAAGGGTGGCCAGGTGATCGAAGTGATCGGCAGCCGCGCCATCGGCCCGCGTGACCGGCTGTTGCTGGTGCAGGTCGGCAAGGAGCAGATCCTCATCGGCCATACCCCAGGCAGCATCGAGGCCTTGCATGTGCTGGCCGAGCCCGTGGAAGTGCCTGCCAGCGCCCGCCAGGCGACGCCGGAGTTTGCCCAGCGCCTCATGGAGCTGATGGGCAAGGATCATAAGGACAAGAAGTGATGAGCGGCGCGCTACGTACCCTGTCGGGCCTGTTGTTGATGCTGGCGCTGCTGCTGGCCGCGCCGTTGGCCTTGGCCGCCGACCCGCTGTCGATCCCGGCCATTACCTTGTCCAACGGCCCGGACGGGCAGCAGGAATACTCGGTCAGCCTGCAGATCCTGTTGATCATGACGGCGCTGAGTTTCATACCTGCGTTCGTCATCCTGATGACCAGCTTCACCCGAATCATCATCGTCTTCTCGATCCTGCGCCAGGCCTTGGGCTTGCAGCAGACACCGTCGAACCAGGTGCTGACCGGCATGGCGCTGTTCCTGACGATGTTCATCATGGCCCCGGTGTTCGACCGGGTGAACCAGGATGCACTGCAGCCGTACCTTAAGGAGCAGATGACCGCCCAGCAGGCGATCGACAAGGCCCAGGGGCCGCTCAAGGACTTCATGCTGGCGCAGACCCGGCAGAGCGACCTGGACCTGTTCATGCGCCTGTCCAAGCGCACCGATATCGCCGGGCCTGATCAGGTACCGCTGACCATCCTGGTGCCAGCGTTCGTCACCTCGGAGCTCAAGACGGCGTTCCAGATCGGTTTCATGATCTTCATCCCGTTCCTGATCATCGACATGGTGGTCGCCAGCGTGCTGATGGCCATGGGTATGATGATGCTGTCGCCGTTGATCATCTCGCTGCCGTTCAAGATCATGCTGTTCGTTCTGGTCGATGGCTGGGCGCTGATCATGGGCACCCTGGCCGGCAGTTTCGGCGGCGTCTGACGCCGTCAAGGAGAGCCTTGCATGACCCCTGAAGTTGCCGTCGACCTGTTCCGCGACGCCCTGTGGCTGACCACGCTGATGGTGGCCATCCTGGTGGTGCCGAGCCTGCTGGTCGGCCTGGTGGTGGCGATGTTCCAGGCCGCCACGCAGATCAACGAACAGACCCTGAGCTTCCTGCCGCGCCTGCTGGTGATGCTGGTGACACTGATCGTCGCCGGGCCGTGGCTTACGCAGAAGTTCATGGAATACATCACGGGCCTGTACACCAGCATCCCGCAGCTGATCGGTTGAGGCTGCCATGCTGGAGCTGACCGACGCACAGATCGGCACCTGGGTCGCCACCTTCATCCTGCCGCTGTTCCGGGTGACCGCGGTGCTGATGACCATGCCTATCTTCGGTACCCGCATGCTGCCGGCGCGCATTCGCCTGTACGCGGCAGTGGCCATTACCGTGGTGATCGTGCCAGCGTTACCGCCGTTGCCTGAATTCGACCCGCTGAGCTTGCGCGGCCTGTTGTTGTGCGGTGAGCAGATCATCGTCGGGGCGTTGTTCGGTTTTTCGTTGCAGTTGCTGTTCCAGGCGTTCGTCATCGCCGGGCAGATCATCGCGATACAGATGGGTATGGCCTTCGCATCGATGGTCGACCCGGCCAACGGCGTAAACGTGGCGGTGGTCAGCCAGTTCATGACCATGCTGGTGAGCGTGCTGTTCCTGGTGATGAACGGCCATCTGGTCGTGTTCGAGGTGCTGACCGAAAGCTTTACCACCTTGCCGGTGGGCAATGCGCTGGTGGTCAACCACTTCTGGGAGATGGCCGGGCGCCTTAGCTGGGTATTTGGTGCCGGTCTGCTACTGATCCTGCCGGCAATCGCTGCGCTACTGGTGGTGAACATCGCCTTTGGCGTGATGACCCGCGCCGCACCGCAGTTGAACATCTTCTCTATCGGTTTCCCGCTGACACTGGTGCTGGGTATGGGCATCTTTTGGGTGGGCCTGGCCGATGTTCTTTCCCACTACCAGGCATTGGCCAGCGAAGCGCTGCAATGGCTGCGTGAACTGGCGAGGGCGCGCTGAGCATGGCTGAGAGCGAGAGTGGTCAGGACAAGACAGAAGACCCCACCGACAAACGCAAGCGCGACGCGCGCGAAAAAGGTGAGATCGCCCGGTCCAAGGAGCTGAACACGGTGGCGGTGACCCTGGCGGGTGCCGGCGGTTTGCTGGCGTTCGGTGGGCACCTGGCCGAGACGCTGCTGGAAATGATGCGCCTCAACTTCAGCCTGACCCGTGAAGTGATCGTCGACGAGGGTGCCATGGGCGCCTTCTTGCTGGCCTCGGGCAAGATGGCGATCTGGGCAGTGCAGCCGGTGCTGATCTTGCTGTTCGTGGTGGCATTCATTGCGCCCATCGCGTTGGGCGGCTTTCTGTTCTCCGACAGCCTGCTGCAGCCAAAATTCAGCCGCATGAACCCGCTGGCGGGGATCAAGCGCATGTTCTCTATGAATGCCCTGACCGAGCTGCTCAAGGCCGTTGCCAAGTTCGTCGTCATCCTGGTGGTGGCGTTGGTGGTGCTGGCCAACGACCGCCAGGCGTTGCTGGCGATCGCCAACGAGCCGCTGGACCAGGCGATCATCCATAGCGTCCAGGTGGTGGGGTGGAGTGCATTGTGGATGTCGGCGGGGCTGTTGCTGATTGCCGCAGCAGACGTGCCGTTCCAGCTTTGGCAGACGCACAAGAAGCTGAAGATGACCAAGCAGGAGGTCAAGGACGAGTACAAGGACAGCGAAGGCAAGCCTGAGGTCAAGCAACGGATTCGCCAGTTGCAGCGCGAGGTGTCGCAGCGGCGCATGATGGCTGCCGTACCCGATGCGGATGTGATCATCACCAACCCGACCCACTATGCCGTGGCGCTGCAGTATGACCCCGAGAAGGGTGGGGTGGCACCGCTGCTGCTGGCCAAGGGTACGGATTTCATTGCCTTGAAAATTCGCGAGATCGGGGTCGAGCACAAGGTGCAGATTCTAGAGTCGCCTGCGCTGGCGCGTGCGATCTACTACTCCACCGAAGTCGAGCAGGAGATTCCCGCAGGGTTGTACCTCGCGGTGGCGCAGGTGCTGGCGTATGTGTTCCAGATCCGTCAGTACCGGTCCGGCAAGGGCAAGCGGCCGGAGCCGTTGAAGGAAGATCTGCCGATACCGCCGGATTTGCGGCGTGATAGCTGATGGCGGGGACTGTACGCCGTTGAGTTTTGAGGTTGTCGAGATCGAACGCCGCCTGCGCGGCGCTTAATCTCAACCACATGATTAATAGATTCCCACCTGAAAAGATCACCAACAACACCGCGGAGCCGACGGGACGAAGTTTTCTTGGCCTCAGGTCAGCAGTATTGGCTAGGTTCCAAGTTATTTAAGAGAAGTACTAATTTATCAAATTCGATGCCATGCTGCTGGCATGCCTTAGGAAAAAGACTGTGGCTTGTCAGTCCGGGGAGCGTGTTGAGTTCAATAAGGTATGGCTCGGTGTTGTGGATGATGAAGTCTGCCCGAAAGTAATCAAGCTCAAGTGCCTCGGCGATAGCAAAGCAATAGTTGTTGAGTTGTTGGTGGGTAGTCCTGTCCAAGGTGGTGAGGGTGGCAGTCGTCTTGCTGGATATGAATTTTGCTTCATAAGAGAAGAATTCACTTTCGAATGCAAGTGAATAGATAGGTAGCGTGGCTTTGTTGAAATAGCACACAGATAGCTCCGGCCCACTTATGAATTCTTCTACTAAAACTCCGGTGTGGAATTGTGCTGCTGCGTTGATCGCATCCTGGAGGTCTGTTTCGAGATCGCGGACCAGCGATACGCCGAAGCTACATCCCTCACGGTTCGGTTTGACAATACAGGGTGTCCCTAGTTGCTCATTGATTTTCTCAACACAGAGGTCGTCACCCCTCCTCGAATAGAGATAGTTTGCGACATTGATTCCTAGACCCATTGCAATATGTTTTGTTAGAAGCTTGTTCATGCAAATTGCGCTGGTTTGTGGGGAGGGCCCATTATATGGGATGCCTTGCCCTTCTAAATATGCTTGTGCCATCCCGTTTTCGCCGAAGCCGCCATGAAGCGCCAAGAAGACTCTAGTAAATTTGGCAAGGTCTAAACGAAGCAATTCTCTATAGTCCGATATGGTGAAGATCTCATGGCGGATTTGAGAAATTTCTAACGATTGTGAGACAGCTTGGGAAGTTTGAAGAGAGACCTCCCGCTCCGAGGAGTCTCCGCCCGTTATAATTGCGATATACTCATTCATTTCATTTGTTCCTATTGTTTAGCTGGGTAAGCTGCAGCACTGTTTGTGAAAGCGACTCTGCGCCTTTTCGAACGGTTTTGATATCCATGTCGCTGGTAAAGGAAAAGCGGATCGCGCTATTGGCTCTTATTGCGTCGTGCCCAATGCCAGTGATGACGTAAGAGGGGGCAAGATTGTTAGAGTTGCAGGCGGAGCCGGAAGAGATGCAGACGTTTCTCAAGCAGCTGATCAAGGTTTCTGAGCGGATCGCGGGAAGGGAAATATTCAAGATGTGAGGTGTTGATACGTTGTCTGGAGAGTTAATTACGTAAGAGATCTGATGCTTGTTTAGTGTTTCAAGGATTGCATCTCTCAGTTGTTTCGCTGCAGCCCATGAGGCAGGGTAATCCTTGCTCTTTAATCGGCGTGCCGCAGCACCGAATCCGGCGATCAGTTGAGTGGGAAGTGTTCCGCTGCGGAGTGAAGATTGACCGCCGCCAAATGTTAGAGGGCGCAAACGAGACATACAAGATGAAGAAACATAGAGCGCGCCTATGCCCTTGGGGCCTTCAATTTTATGGGCTGAAATCGAAGCGCAATCCACGCCAAGTTGTTTCACGTTTATAGGAAGTTTGCCGAGAGCTTGAGCGGCATCGATATGGAACAATGCATTTGATTTTTCTAATGCCTTTTTTATTTCTATAAGGTTTTGAAATGTACCTATTTCAGAGTTTACGTAGGATATGGAAAGTAGTGATGTATTGGTATCCAGCAGACTGTGTAGGTGGGGTAAATTGACACGGCCGTTTGAATCGACTTTCATTCGTCGTATTTCTACGTTGCGCTTTTCCAATTCTTCGGCGGCTAAAAGGCTGGATTTATGGTCAATGGGGCAGATGATTATATTGCTGTTTGAGTCGGGTGGGGCGCTCCCAAGAATCGCGATGTTATTGCTTTCTGTGGCGCCTGATGTGAAAATTATTTCAGCTGATGTGCAGCCTATTAGCTCAGAAATATGTGAGGCGCTTTCAAGGATGGCGCTCCGTGCAAGTCTGCCTAAAATGTGTGTGGAGGAGGGATTTCCGTAGTTAGATTTATTGAATTTGATCATTTCTTTTATGACATCATCGGCGCACGGAGTAGTGGCTGCTGCATCTAAATAGATTAATGAGTTCGATGGCATGACTGGTCTCTCAAGTTCTATAGGTGGCGATGTGGATGCCTTTGCTATATATATAATCGGTCGTAAGCTCCCCACTACCTCCCAGGTCTGCCACCAATACGCTTAACGGTTCGAAGTCGTAAAGTGAAAGGGCGATTTCGACGCCTTTTCTTATGGGGGCGTGGCATTCATTTGGGGCGAGAAGAATCAAAAGTCGAGCGCCTGCTCTGTAGGCTTCGGAAATCATCTCAGTTATTTCACCTGCGCAGCCAGTCATCCCGCAACTGACCAGCGGTAAAGAGGTACCAGAAGCGTCAGTGAATGAGATTTCGGACATGTCTGGTTGCTCTGGAATATATCGTTTCGCGAGTTTTCCTTGCTTTACCAGTCGTGAAGCCTCATTTTGAAAACGGTTCTTCAACCAGGTCTCAGGGAAGCAAAGTGCGTGTCTGCGGCTGCATGTAATATTTTGGGTGGTGACGATTGAGGAAGAGTTAAGATGCGCAAGGTAGCTTCTTGGAAGTTCCTTGAAGCTATTGTAAAATTCGGTCCTGTAGTCGCAAGCCGAATCGCCGCTTGGGACGTATTGCCAGTCGTTAATTAAAAGGAGCAGTTTCGCGTTTTTGTTGTTGCTCACTATATGGTGTTCTGCGAGCTCTATTGCTAATTTCCAAGAGTAGGTGGGAAATATGCCCACCCGTTGTTTGACTTGTGATTTCAATAGGGGGTCTTGTATGTCTTCGAAAACGCCGGGCGCTAGTCGATCACTCTGCTTGTCATAAAATAGCATAAAGTGGCCGGCCATAATGTGAACGGAATCTGAGGGGGAGGCATTCATGAAGCTGAAAATGTTGTTTTTAAGCTCATCTTCGCTGAATGCGAAGTTTTCATGTGTTGTTATTTTGTGCATGACTTATCCTTGCAGGCGATGCTGCGGTTGGAATGACTAGTGGGTGAATGCGTTAGAAAGGTCGCGAATTAACTCATCTGGATCTTCAAGGCCGAGGTATATCCTTGCGCATTCACTGTTAATACCTAGTCGTTTTGCTGATGGCATGTTTTGAGTATCAATAATATTAATGATGCTTATTGCACCGCCCCATCCGTAGCCTATCTTTATTACGTTTAGGCGGTTTAGGCGAGATATCAGTTCGTCACGAGAGCATGAAAACTCAGCGGTGAGTAGGCTGTTGAATCCAGTGATCATGGAGTTTTGTAGGTGGAGCTCAGTGTTCTGGAGAATGGGATGTATCACTTGTTTTAAAAGGGGCATTGGCTGGAGGCTTCGAAGCACCTTGCGAGTTGTGCTCATTTGGAACGATAGGCGAGCGCCCAGTGTGCTAATTGATCGAATTGCTGCTGAGCAGGCTTGTGAGCTCACATGGTTGCCCATTAGTGCGGATGTGATTTTCAAGTTTAAATACAAATCTTTTCGCTTAGTTGTTAGTGCTCCGAGAGATATGCCCTCTATCGCCCCGTGGTATTTGCTCATTGATATCAAGCTGATATCCGCGCCGAGTGATAAGGGGTGGTGAAATACTGATGCTGCCCATGTGTTGTCGGCGACAATTAACGCTGGATGGTCGTGTCGTGATTTGACAATTGCTCGAATATCCATGACCTCATACATGAATGCGCCGGGGTTTTCAAAAATGATTAATTTTGTCTTTAGGGTTAATTTGTTTTTTAGAGTGGCGGCGTCGTTGGGTGTGAAGTATTCAATTTTTACGCCTATCTTTTCAAAGTAAGTCAGCAGCCACTGTGTGGAGTAAACGGTGGTGTCTCCAGCAAGTACGTGATCACCTGGTTTTACAAATGTTGATAGCAGTAGGTTGAAGGCGGATTGCCCGGAGGGTGTTAAGACTGCGAATTTGCCCTTTTCAATGCTGGCCACCCGCTGAGAGAGTTGGCGGGTCGTTGGAGTATCAACGCCGCCATAGTACAGGCCATTGAAAAGATCGTTGTCTGTATCTGCCAGGCTTTCCTCATTGATAGGTGGCAGCTGATCAAAGCTGTCAACTAAATAGCTGGTGCACTCCATAGCTGGCGTTTGTGTTGATTGGATTTCTCCTACAGGGAATAGGCCAACCTGTGCCAGTTTGCTAAGCGTCATCTCAGACATCGATTGCCTCGAACTCATTGAGGAGATGGATTATTTCTTTAACTTCGCTAGTCTGAGGTGGAGAGACATTGGGTAAAGGGTACTCGTGGGAGGCTTCACCGAATCTGTGGAAATATTCAAGCAGTTCACCTTCGGGAGTGCCCCAGCGTAAGTAATTTTCATTTTCGCTTTCGCGGCAACTCCGCAGGGGGTGCTGGACTGCCCAGTTTGCGCTTAGGGCAACAGGCTGTCCGGTCTCCCGCTTAAGCGCTATGAGACCATTCAGTAAACTTCGGCGGCTGGTATGCGCTTCACCCAAGCCAAACAGTAATGCGCACCCGCAATCGATGTGGTTTGCTGCCATAAAGTCCAGAGCTTGTATGAATCGGTCTTTCCACGTTCGTTTTTTGCCGTCAACGTCTTTGCTCATACCTCCAATTTCTTGTGGTTCAAGCGTTTCGAGCCCGATGAAGACATACCTCAGACCACATTTGGCTAGCCGTTGAATTAAGTCCTTTTTTCTAAGAATCTGATCAATCGTGAATTGGCCACCAAAAATGATTTCTAGCGGGTCTTTCTCAAGCAATTGACATAATTGAGTAATTGCGACTGGGCTGCCGCTAAGGAGTATCGAATCTTCGACGAATGCACTTGCTCCCTTGTTGGGATGATCTTGCTTTACTGCGCTAATTGTCTCTTTGAGTTGGTTATACAGTCGTCGTGGGGCGCCTTGAATTTCTTGAATGTTTCCAACAATGCTCCGGCGCTCACTGCAGAAAGTGCAGTCATAGATGCACCCAGGACCAGTATCGCTAAAAATATGTGAGGTCATGCGTCCTTGGAAAACATCAAACGAAGCGGTAACCCCAAACGTACCGACTACCGAGGGCAGTTCGTCGTGCTGCAGGGGGTTGCCATCACTTACAAGTGTTTTATCGATACGCGGGAAGTCAGCGATCCATCGC
This sequence comes from Pseudomonas sp. SG-MS2, assembly GCF_009933855.1. NCBI lineage: Bacteria > Pseudomonadati > Pseudomonadota > Gammaproteobacteria > Pseudomonadales > Pseudomonadaceae > Pseudomonas > Pseudomonas sp. SG-MS2. The sequence goes on from NZ_MOMO01000193.1 coordinate 21,899, forward strand.
CCTTCGGTTTTCGTATCCAGATTTTCTGCAATGAACGTCGTAGGGTTATGATTGGAGCGACTAAAAAGCTCTCCGATCTCTGCAATCAACTTTTCCGCTTCGCCGGAAATTATGACGTCGAAAAGTGGGGGGATCTCAAGCTCTCTAATAAGGCGCCCCGGCGAGGCTCGATGGTGTTTGACAACGGAAGGTGATCTTCTTCTTTCGTCAGAAAGGTAGATCGTTTCATTTATATGTCGCCCACCCAGTATGATGAGTGCTCTATCGCCGAGCATCTTTCTTGCGAGTTTTGCACATTTCACTGCACCAGGCATGCAGAGCGTCATGGCACCAATGAACAGAATATTGGGAAGAGATACTTGTATTAAATTTTCGAGACGATGCATGTCATCCAGTGAGTACATGGAGTGCGATCCATGAACCCCACCTATCACATGATGGGGCAGCAGGTTACCGTGGCATCTCTG
>NZ_MOMO01000194.1:0-2227 GCF_009933855.1 Pseudomonas sp. SG-MS2
CCCTCAGCCCCGCCGTTCTCGAAGAACTGCACGACGCGCTGTTCGAAGTACATGGGGTACAGTCGGTGGACGTGGTCGATATCCTCCCTGGCCAGCGCCGACACCTGCAGCTCGATGCCCTGCTGGCCGCCATGAGCGACCCGGTGCTGGCCGTCGACAGCGCAGGCCTGGTGCTGCTGGCCAACCCCGCGCTGATTGCCCTGTGCGGCCGCGAGTCGGCCGGTCGTTCGGTGGGCGAGCTGTTCGGTGACCCGGCCCTGCTGCAAGCGCTGCTGGACAACAACTTCCACTTGCCGATGCGCGAAATGCAGCTCAACGGCCAGAGCCTGCTGCTCGACGCCACGCCGATCACCAACGCCGGAGGCCTGCTGACCCTGTACCCGCCCAACCGCATGGGCGAACGCCTTTCGGCCCTGCACCACGACCATGCCGAAGGCTTCGATGCGCTGCTGGGTGAGTCCCCGGCGATCCGCACCCTCAAGGCCCGCGCCTTGCGTGTGGCAGCCCTCGATGCGCCACTGCTGGTGCATGGCGAAACCGGCACCGGCAAGGAGCTGGTGGCCCGCGCCTGCCATGCCATCAGCAGCCGCCACGCGGCGCCGTTCCTCGCCCTCAACTGCGCCGCACTGCCCGAAAGCCTGGCCGAGAGCGAGCTGTTCGGCTACGCCTCAGGCGCCTTCACCGGTGCCCAGCGCGGTGGCAAGCCCGGGCTGATGGAGCTGGCCAACCAGGGCACGGTGTTTCTCGACGAGATCGGCGAGATGTCGCCGTACCTGCAGGCCAAACTGCTGCGTTTTCTCAGCGACGGAAGCTTTCGCCGTGTGGGCGGCGACCGTGAGGTGAAGGTTGATGTACGCATCATCAGCGCCACCCACCGCGACCTGGAGCGCATGGTCGCCGAGGGCACGTTCCGTGAAGACCTGTTCTACCGCCTCAACGTGCTCAACCTGCAGGTACCACCGCTGCGTGACCGTGGCCAGGACATCCTGATGCTCGCGCACTACTTCATGCAGCAGGCCTGCACGCAGATCCAGCGCCCGGCCTGCCGACTGACCCCAGCCACGCACTCGGCCCTGCTGGCCAACCCTTGGCCGGGCAACGTGCGCCAGCTGCAGAACGTGATTTTTCGGGCGGCGGCCATCTGTGAAAGCAACCTGGTGGACATCGGCGACCTTGACATCGCCGGCACCTCGGTGGCGCGTGGGCAGGATGGCGAAGTAGCGAGCCTGGAACAGGCCGTGGGTGATTTCGAACGCCAGCTACTGCAGCGGCTATATGCCAGTTACCCTTCGACGCGGCAGCTGGCGGGACGCCTGCAGACATCGCATACCGCGATTGCCCAGCGCCTGCGCAAGTACGGAATTGCAGGCAAGTCCTGAATTGCCTGGCATTGCCATTCCTCGCAAGGAACCGTAACGATTTAAATACAGTGTATCGAATAAGATACAGTGCCATTCCCGCCCCCGCTTGCAAGGGTTTGATCCTCCAAACCTTTTGCCAGCGCATACATCTGTAGCGTTTTCATTCCAAGAAAGAGAGTGCATTGTTACGAAAAAAACGTAACTTACTGATTTAAATGCACTTTTATCTTATGGCCGCATTTTTGCTTAGGTAAATCCAACCCAAGAGCGCGAACCGACCGCGCCCAACGCCCTGCTTCCCGAGGATTCCCCATGAGCGAGTTGCGTTTCACTGAAGATCACGAATGGCTGCGCGTCGAAGCTGACGGTAGCGTCACCGTAGGCATCACCGCCTACGCCCAGAACGCCCTTGGCGATGTGGTCTACGTGCAACTGCCGGAGTTGCAGCAATACGACAAAGGTGCCGAAGCCTCAACCGTTGAGTCGGTCAAAGCCGCCAGCGGCGTGTACATGCCTCTGAGCGGTGAAGTGGTCGCCGTCAATGACGGCCTGAACGACAGCCCTGAGCTGGTCAACGAAGACCCGCTGGGCGAAGGCTGGTTCTTCCGTTTCCTTCCGGCCGACATGAATGAAGTGGCTGCCCTGCTCGACCAGGATGCCTACGACCGCCTGATCAAAGCCAACGACGACGCCTGAGGAACCCGAAGATGACCATCAACCTCGGCACCGCCAACGAATTCATCGCCCGCCACATCGGCCCACGCGCCGCAGACGAGCAGGCCATGCTGGCCACCTTGGGCTTCGACTCGCTGGAGGCCATGACCGCCGCAGTCATCCCCGACACCATCAAGGGCACCAGCGTACTG
>NZ_MOMO01000195.1:0-3944 GCF_009933855.1 Pseudomonas sp. SG-MS2
CGCTTCAGCGTTGCGCCGATGATGGATTGGACCGACCGCCACTGCCGGTTCTTCCTGCGCCTGCTCTCCAGGCACACCCTGCTCTACACCGAAATGGTCACCACTGGTGCCCTGCTGCACAACGACGCGCACCGTTTCCTGCGCCACGATGTGTCCGAGCATCCGCTTGCCCTGCAGCTGGGCGGTAGTGTGCCGGCCGACCTGGCAGCCTGTGCGCGCCTGGCCGAACAAGCGGGCTATGACGAGGTCAACCTCAACGTCGGCTGCCCGAGCGACCGGGTGCAGAACAACATGATCGGCGCTTGCCTGATGGCCCACCCGGCGCTGGTGGCCGATTGCGTCAAGGCCATGCGTGATGCGGTGTCGACGCCGGTGACGGTCAAGCACCGCATTGGTATCAATGGCCGTGACAGCTATGCCGAGCTGTGCGACTTCGTCGGGCAGGTACGTGACGCCGGGTGCCGCAGTTTCACCGTGCATGCGCGCATCGCGATTCTGGAGGGGTTGTCGCCGAAGGAGAACCGTGAGATTCCGCCGCTGCGTTACGACGTGGCCGCGCAGTTGAAAGCGGACTTCCCGGACCTTGAGATTGTGCTCAACGGTGGCATCAAGACCGTGGCCGAGTGCCAGATGCACTTGGAGACGTTCGATGGGGTGATGATGGGGCGCGAGGCGTACCACAACTCGTATGTGCTGGCTGAGGTGGATCAGCTGCTGTTTGGCAGTGATGCGCCGGTGGTCAGCCGTAGCGAGGCGATGGCGCAGTTGCGGCCCTATATCGTGGCGCATATGGAAAGTGGCGGTGCGATGCATCACGTCACCCGGCATATTCTGGGGTTGGGCCAGGGCTTCAAAGGGGCGCGGCGGTTCCGGCAGTTGCTGTCGGCGGATATTCACAAGGCGCCGGAGCCGCTGGTGGTGTTTGACCAAGCGGCGGAGTTGTTGCAGGGGCGGTAAGGTGGTCTGGCGGGCCCTATCGCCGGCAAGCCGGCTGCCACAGGGGCCGCACTGCTCTTGTGGCGTCTGCTTCGCGGGTGAACCCGCTCCCACAGAGGGTGGGGGAAGCTTTCAAGGGCGGTGGGGAACCTCGTGCAGGCTGGTGACTCGAATCATCACCCCAGACAATTCGCCACCGCCCCACTGGCCCCTTGAGCGGCCGTCGGGGCTCGGGTAATGTCGAAACATCGCACAGGACAGAGCACGCCATGACTTCCAAGCTGGAACAACTCAAGCAGTTCACCACCGTGGTCGCCGACACCGGGGACCTGGACGCCATCACCCGCCTCAAGCCGGTCGATGCCACCACCAACCCCTCGTTGCTGCTAAAAGCTGCCGCCATCCCGGGTTATGCCGACCTGCTAAAGCAGGTAAAAAGCGATGCCAAGGGCAATGTCGACCTGGCGTGCGACAAGTTCGCCGTGGCGGTGGGCGCTGGCATTCTGAAAGTGATCCCTGGGCGCATTTCCACCGAAGTGGATGCGCGTTTGTCGTTCGACGAACCGGCACTGCTGAGCAAGGCACGCCAACTGATCGAGCTTTACCAGGCCGCCGGCATTTCCAAAGACCGCGTGCTGATCAAGCTGGCCTCCACCTGGGAAGGCATCCGCGCCGCCGAGCAGTTGGAGAAGGAAGGCATCCAGACCAACCTGACCCTGCTGTTCTCCTTCGCCCAGGCCCAGGCCTGCGCCGATGCCGGTGTCTTCCTGATTTCGCCGTTCGTGGGCCGTATCTACGACTGGTACAAGAAAAGCACCGGTCAGGAGTACGTGGGTGCCGAAGACCCGGGCGTACAGTCGGTCACGCGCATCTACAACTACTACAAGGCCAACGGCTACAACACCGTGGTCATGGGCGCCAGCTTCCGTAATATCGGCCAGATCGAACAACTGGCAGGCTGCGATCGCCTGACCATCAGCCCGGAGCTGCTGCAGCAACTGAGCGATGATCAGGGCGAGCTGCCCCAGGTGCTCAAGCCGGGCAATGCCGGCGAGGCCAAGCAGGTGCTCAGCGAAAGCCAGTTCCGCTGGGCCATGAACGAAGACGCCATGGGTACCGAGAAGCTGGCCGAGGGCATTCGCCAGTTCGCCCGTGACCAGGAGAAGCTGGAAAAGCTGATGGCTGACAAAGCCTGATACATATCCGGTTTGCCAGGCGGGCGGTGAATGTTCAGCATTTTCCGCCCGCTTTGCTTTAGCCGCTCAAAAAAGCGTCTTGAATTCAAGGGCCTGTTCGCGACGGTTCGACGCGAATGGGCCGATTAGCCACCAGAGCTGTCCATGACTTCCTCCCCTTTGCCCCTTGTTCTCGCCGGCCCTGTACTGCGCCGCCTGGAGCCTCAGCGCCTGGCCATCTGGCTGGTCGGCAGCCAACCCTTGCAGCCCGAGTTCACCTTGGACGGCGCGGCCAAGGTGGATTGCCAGGTCGTACCGATCGGCCAGCACGCCTTCATCCACCTGCTGGACATTCACTTTGCCCAGCCGCTACCCAGCAACGTTGAACTCGAATACGACCTGCTGATCAACGGCCAAGGTATCGCTGGCTGGGCGCCGCACCTGCTCTACCCAGGCCGCCGGCGCCCGAGCCTGGTGCTGCGCGACCGCCTGGACCAGTTGCTGCACGGCTCTTGCCGCAAGCCGCACCACCCCGCTGCCGATGGCCTGCTTTGCGCCGACCGGCTGCTGCAGGCCTGTACGCGCCCCGAAGAGCGCCCGGCCGTGCTGTTGATGACCGGCGACCAAGTCTATGCCGATGATGTCGCAGGGCCGATGTTGCGGGCGATTCATTCGCTGATCGAGCGCCTTGGCCTGTTCGATGAACACTTGGACGGCGCGGTCGTGGCCGACAGCAGGTCGCTCTATGACCACCCGGCCAGCTATTACCACCGCGCCGACTTGCTGCCTGCCCAGGAACGTAACGAAACCCTGCGTGAGCGATTCTTCGGCGGCAAGCGCAAACCGATCTTCTCCTCAAGCAATGCCGACAACCATCTGGTGACCTTCGCCGAAGTCATGGCCATGTACCTGCTGGTCTGGTCACCAACACCATGGCAACTGGTCGCACTCGACATGCCTGCGGGCCTTGCCGACCCGCACCAGGCGCGCTACCGCAAGGAACTGCCGCTGATTCAGGCGTTCGCCGACGACTTGGGCCAGGTGGCGCGGGTAATGGCGCATTTGCCTTGCCTGATGATCTTCGACGACCACGACATCACCGATGACTGGAACCTCTCGGCGCAGTGGGAAGAAACAGCCTACGGCCACCCATTCTCGCGACGAATCATCGGCAATGCCCTGCTTGGCTACCTGCTGTGCCAGGCCTGGGGCAACGACCCGCAAGGCTGCAATGCTATGGTCGGGCAGTGCCAGGCGCTGGCCAGCCCACAACTGGACAGCGAGCAACAGGACCATCTGATCGGTGAACTGCTGCGCTTTCAGGGCTGGCAGTTCAGCCTGCCCAGCAACCCGCCCCTGCTGGTGCTGGACACCCGCACACGCCGCTGGCGCAGCGAAAGCGACCTGGCCAAGCCTTCCGGCCTGCTCGACTGGGAGGCATTGTGCGAACTGCAGCAAGCGTTGCTGGACCACCCTTCTGCGATCATCGTGTCACCGGCACCGATCTTCGGGGTAAAGCTGATCGAGACGGTGCAGAAAGTGTTCAGCTGGCTGGGCCACCCGCTGCTGGTAGATGCCGAGAACTGGATGGCACACCGCGGTGCCGCCCGGGTGATCCTGAATATCTTCCGCCACTCGCGCACGCCGGGGCATTACGTGATCCTGTCAGGGGACGTGCATTATTCGTTCGTGTACGAGGTGCTGATCCGCCATCGCCAGCGCAGCCCGCACCTGTGGCAGATAACCAGCAGCGGGATCAAGAACGAGTTTCCCCGCCGCTTGCTGGACGTGCTGGACCGGCTCAACCGTTGGCTTTATTCACCGCGCTCGCCG
>NZ_MOMO01000196.1:0-19190 GCF_009933855.1 Pseudomonas sp. SG-MS2
CGACATCGAGCTTGGGCTGAACAAATCCCACTGATGCCACCCGGGCCGCGCTGCGGCCCAATCAGCGGCAACACCCCGCCGCACACCATCATGTCGCCAAGCCAGCACCCCGATTGAACCCTCGGCAAACCCCAACAGTCCACCCTTACAGGCCCACCTTCCAGAGGCCTTCAAGGAGACACCCATGAAAGGTACCGCGCTTTCGGCCCTCTTCGCGGCCGCTACCCTCCTGGCTTCACCGGTGTTCGCTGCTGACGACCTGTGCACTCAGCAACTGCAGGAAATCGATGACAGCATGGCCACCGCTGGCGCCACTTCCGAAGGCCTGGACAAGGCCATCACCGAACACGTCGACAAGGCCAAAGCCGCGCAGGCGTCTGGCGACACCAAAGAATGCATCGCCATTTCCACCAAAGTGCTCGAACGCCTGGAAAAAACCGACAAGGGCAGCGGCTCGGCGGGTGGCAGCGGTAGCTAAGCTTTGAGCGGGCGGCAAGAAGCGGCTGTCGACGCCGCCCGCGCAAAGGCGTATACTCAGCAGCACGTGCCGAAAGGTACGTCAGCTAGAGCTGAGTGTGGGGCCGATTAGGATTCGACGCCGGTAGCGAAACTCTAGGTGCATGCCGAGTTGGTAACAGAACTCGTAAATCCACTGTTGCAACTTTCTATAGTTGCCAATGACGAAAACTACGAGGGTTACGCTCTCGCTGCGTAAGCAGCTGAGCCCGCTCTCCTGGTAGCTTCGGCTCCAGCAATCATCAGGGGATGCCTGTAAACCCGAAATGATTGTCATACAGAACAGGATCGTCGTGTAGCACGTTGGGGGCAAAGCGACTAAAACTTACCCAACTCGTCCAAAGCACCCTGCCCGTCGGGCGGCTGCGGATTAACTCAATAGACACGGCTAAGCATGTAGTACCGACAGCGGAGTACTGGCGGACGGGGGTTCAAATCCCCCCGGCTCCACCAAATCCTAAAGAAGAAGACGCCCTCGGGCGTCTTTTTTTGTGCCTGAAATAATCACATCGCACCTGCTTGACGTTACAGATCGTTTCGAAATGCAGCGAAAAAGTCAGATTTATCCCCTTTCTTGTAGTCCATTTCCCAAAGATACTCTACAACCCTGTTTTCCGTTGCGGTCGCTTTTCCAGGGTCTTAGTCTCGGTGCGTCGTTGCACATCAACGGCATGACTTTGACAGGTCGCGACGGTAAACAACAAAACGGTTCGTCGTTATGGCGGCTGTACGTGCGGGCACGCTTGCGTGCGCCGGAACTTGTTGTTTCCGCCGGTCTGTCAACCCGCGTACAGCTGCCACCCTCTGTTTGACAGCAGACGGTGACGGCCCTGAAATGGAAGCAATCATGTTGAAGATAGTCCCCGATCCACCCCACCTACTCCACTCCCTGGAAGACACACTGATGATGGCCGCTGACTACGCCTTGTGCGCCGAAGCCGTCGCCCAGCAGGCAATGCAGATGCAGATGCAGCCCAAGTCACCTGTGTCGTTGTTGATCATGACCTCAATGCACGAGCTCGAGGCGCTACGCGCATTGCTCGAAGCGGCGCTGGTCCAAATCCAGAAATCCACCGATCCGCAAACGCTGCACTGACCCGCATCATGACCTGCCTGGCCTGACTCTCCCGCACAACGATGAACTTGTAGGCGTCCGGCTTGCCGGCGATAGGGCTAGGCCAGGCGACTACGACTTCAGGGAGATCAAACAGTGACCACCGAAGAAACCAAATTCACCGTCGGCAAAACCACCTTCTTCCAAGGTGAAAACCAGACCCACGCCCTTTTCCGCATCGCAGCCGGCATCCCATGCCAGGCCGCTCGCGAGCAGGCCTCGGAACTGATGGGCTATGCCCGCGACCTGAGCATCGACGGGCTGATGGAAGACAAACCGCAGTTGCTCTGGGCCTCGCACTACCTTTGCGCCCTGGCCAAGGCCCTGCTCGATGATGCCGAATTGGGCATGATGAAAACTTGAGCGCTACTCTATGCAGGCCAAGCGTGCTCCCGTCGTAAAAGCTAGCTTGGCCAAGTTGCTCCCCGTGTTTTCCACTACCCCTATCGGGCCAATACAAGCGCTGCCATTGGCGGTTCCCAGGTACCAAAGTCTTCAATACCCATCCCACTCGATGCGGTGGTTCTTCCAAGGGCGATCAGTATTCGACAGCACACCCAGTGACCTCCTCGGTGTTGGGGGCTCTCTAACCTCATGGCCATCGCGCGCCAGCTAAACAGTACAGCACTGCCCTGCAGCAACCTCCTCGCTAGGCCGGCTATTGCGCCAACGCCGCCCGTCTCTCTCAGTGGAAAGAGACGGGCGCCTTAACACTGCCGTAGCCCTGATCGCACAGTCCTTTGCGGCAATCCCCCCTCATGACAATCGGCAGGACAAACACCGATGTCACAAGCAACAACTTTGTAGATGATTGTGATGAAGCCACAAGCATGCGCGGTGCGTCCATTTTCAGGAGGTAAGGCGTTGTTTCGATTCCTAGTGACACGCCAGTCAGGTCGGACGCCGCTGGCAGTCGCGATATAGATCTTCGACGATTCCAGTGCGTCGCCGCGGCAGTCAACATCCTGTCGCCAATTGCCAGACCTGAAACGGCGGAGGCTGTCGCTAGACACTGGAAAATTCGCTTAAGGCGACTCACGCGCCCCTCAAATGACGTAACGAATGCAGGCAAGCAATTCGGCTGGCAGGAAGTGAGCGAGAGAAAAACAAAAAGCCTGCGTCAATAGCGAAAGACCTTACAATGCTAAGCCTGATTTCCTACATGCCTTCGGCCCCTCGCTGATACCCAAGAGATAGTCCCGTGAGTGACTCAGACAGATCATCCACGCCACTGGTTGACACAACGAAGCTCGCCGCATCCCTCCAGCGTTTCGCAGATGATCGCGACTGGCAGCAGTTCCACTCCCCCAAAAATCTCATCCTTGCTCTCACCGGCGAGGTAGGCGAGCTGTGCGAGATTTTCCAATGGATGAGCGATGCCGACTCGATCTCCGCCGCAACAGATCCCGAAATCGGCCAAGCCGTGAAGGACGAACTGGCGGACGTACTGATGTACCTGGTTCGCCTGAGCAGCGTACTCGGCATTGACCTCAACGAGGCCGTGACACAGAAACTCGCCTCGAATGGCCAGAAGTACCCCGTAGAGAAAGCCAGAAGCAACAGCAAAAAGTACGACCGACTCTGACTAACACGCACCTAAGGACAATCCGTGATCGTTTACGCTGCGACCAAACAGCAATTTCTCAAAGACAACGATAACGATGACATTGAGGAGGTGATCCTCAGGCATTACAAGGAAGCAACCGGCAAGAACGTTGGCACCTCGGAAATCAGGTCGTGGCAAGGGTCCCTAACGTACATGGCCAAGGTCCTTAGAGATGATGGCCTGCCGAGCGATGCGGGCCTGGCCATTGAATTGCACATTCCGCAGTCGTCGAAGCGAATCGACTTTCTACTCACCGGTCGCGACGAAAAACAAGCAAAAAAGGCCGTACTGATTGAGCTGAAGCAATGGAGCAAGGCCAACGCCACGACCAAAGACGCCATCGTCAAAACGGCGTTGGGTGGCGGCCTCATTGAGACCATTCACCCGTCCTATCAGGTATGGTCCTATGCAGCGCTGCTGGAAGGCTTCAACGAGGCGGTGTATGACAAAAGCATCGAAATCCGTCCGTGTGCCTACCTTCATAACTATGTCAGCGACGGCATCATAGATTCGGCTCACTACGAGCCCCACATCAGCAAGGCTCCACTGTTCCTGAAAGGCCCGGAAGAGCTCAGTAAACTCCGAAGCTTTCTGAAAAAGCATATAACTCATGGCGACAACAAAGAGGTTCTTTACGAACTGTCCGAAGGAAAAATTCGCCCGTCCAAGGCGCTAGCCGAGGCCCTCGCGGGGTTGATGAAAGGCAAACCCGAGTTCGTATTGATTGACGATCAGAAAGCAATTTTTGAGTCGGCGCTGGCGGCAGCAAGCGAGGCCACGGACCAAGCACCCAAGGTGATGATCATCGAAGGTGGGCCGGGCACCGGAAAAACTGTTCTGGCTATCAATCTGCTGGTGAAGCTCACCGAGTTGAAGCTGATGAGCAAATACGTCTCCAAGAATGCTGCCCCTCGCAAGGTCTACGAAAGCAAACTGGTTGGCACCATCAAGCGCAGCCATTTCTCAAATTTCTTTTCGGGCTCTGGGGCATTCATCGACACTGAGCCGAACACATTCGATGCGCTTATCGTGGACGAAGCTCATCGGCTGAATGAGAAAAGCGGGCTTTATGGAAACCTTGGGGAAAACCAGATCAAGGAGCTGATTGATTCAGCGAAATGCTCCATTTTCTTTATCGATGAAGACCAGCGGGTGACCTTGAGCGATATCGGCAGCAAGCAGGCGATTCGCGCCTTTGCGAAAGCCAAGGGCGCTGTGGTTGAAGAATACGTGTTGTCTTCGCAGTTTCGCTGTAGTGGCTCTGACGGTTACCTGGCATGGCTGGATGACACGCTTGGCATTCGATCGACGGCAAATCCAACGCTTGAAACCCAAGAGTACGAATTTAAGGTGTTCGACTCACCTCAGGCGATGCATGAAGCAATCAGTGAGAAAAACCACGGAAACAAAGCTCGTGTGGTCGCGGGCTATTGCTGGCCTTGGTTGAGCAAGAAAGACTCCGCCGCCGCAGATATCGTCATTGGTGACTACAAACGCCAATGGAACCTGGATCAGGATGGCAGCCTGTGGATCATCGCTGAGAACTCCATCGAGCAGGTTGGCTGCATTCATACTTGCCAAGGTTTGGAAGTCGACTACATCGGGGTCATCATCGGGCCAGACCTAGTCGTACGTGACGGTAAGGTCGTGACATCCCCAGATGAGCGCGACAAGCACGATAAATCGATTCGCGGCTGGAAAAAAATGATGAAAGAGCAACCTGCCCTCGCGAAAAGTGAAACAGACCTGATCATCAAAAATACGTATCGAACCCTGATGACAAGGGGGATGAAGGGTTGCTACCTGTACTGCACCGACAAAGAGACGGCGCAATACTTCGAGAGTCGGCTTAGCCAACACAGCAATCATTGACGGTATCGTTTGCTAGGAGCCCCTGTGCCGGCGAGCGCAGGGGCAACAATCAACAGTGCGACCATCTGCTTTATCCCGATTCGTTTTTGGGCGCGGTTCTCAAAAAGCACCGTCCATCGGAATCCAGGCCACGCAGCGTTCCAACTGGTATTCCAAGCAAGTTGATCTAAAAATTATTTACTAGCCAAAACAGATAGATACCAACTGGATGCAAATTACCCCGGCCCACCAAACACGTAAAAGGCACCTGGTCACCCAGGTGCTTTTTTATACTGCCCGATATCCGGTGTGCTCTCCCGACAATAGCCGGTCTAATCCAGGGATGCTGCAGCGGTAGATCTCTGCACCCTTGAGGCTGCCACACAAGGTGGGCATCCCCCGTGCCGAAAAAAGTCGCACCCGCGGCGCGACTTTCTTGCTTGATCCCCCGTCACCCCATCGACCGTACGCCCACCGCCTGCGCATGCCCCCGCGAAGTGACAATCCCAAGGAAGGAAATCACGATCGCCAAGCCCAAGGTCGAACTCACCTCCACCCGATGCTCAGGCGTATACATCATCACCGCCAGCGCCCCGCCAATGAAAATGATCACCGCCCAGGTCAGCCACGGGAACAGCCACATGCGGAATTTCAGTTCCGCGTTTTCGCGCTCCAGGCGGCGGCGCATGCGCAGCTGGGAGATGGCGATGACCATGTAAACCAGCAGCGCAATGGCGCCGGAGCTGGCCAGCAGGAACTCGAACACACCCTTGGGTGCGAAGTAGTTGAGGATGGCGATGGCCGCGCCGATCAGGGTGCTGCCGAACACGGCAGCGCGTGGCACGCCGACCTTGGAGGTCTTGTTGAGGAAGGCCGGTGCATCACCGCGCTTGGCCAGTGAGTACATCATCCGCGAAGCGATATAGATCGATGAGTTCATGCAGCTGGTCACGGCCACCAGCACCACAAGGTCGACCATGAAGGCGGCATTGGGGATGTTCATGATTTCCAGCGCACGCTGGTAAGAACCCACCACCGCAAGCTGCGGGTCGTTCCACGGCACGATCGAGATGATCACGAAGATCGACAGGATGTAGAAGGTACTGATGCGCCAGATCACCGAGCGCGTGGCCTTGGCGATGTTACGCGACGGGTCGCTGGATTCGGAGGCGGCAATGGTCACCGCTTCGGTGCCGATGAAGCTGAACATCACAGTGATGAATGCGCCGATCACGGCAGACCAGCCGTTGGGCGCAAAGCCGCCGTAGGCGCTCATCAACCCGCTCAACCCGCTGACTTCGCGGTTGGGCAACCAGTCCATCAGGGCCGCAAAGCCCAAGCCGATGAAGCAAAGGATTGCCGTGACTTTGAGAATGGCGAACCAGAACTCGAACTCACCGTACTTGGCCACGCTGAACAGGTTGGTGCACGCCAGTAGCAGTACGGAAGCGAGGGCGAAGATCCAGCTGTCCACCTGTGGGAACCAGGCGTTGAGCACATGCCCGGCGGCCAGTGCTTCGATCGGGATCACCAGCACCCAGAACCACCAGTACAGCCAGCCGATGGTGTAGCCGGCCCAGCGGCCGATGGCCTGGTCGGCATAGGTGGAGAACGAACCGGTGTCGGGGTGCGCCACGGCCATTTCGCCGAGCATGCGCATGACCAGCACCACCAGGGTCCCGGCCACGAAGTAAGAAACAATGGTGGCTGGCCCGGCTGCCGCGATGGCGTGCCCGGAGCCGACGAAAAGACCGGCGCCGATGATGCCCGCGATGGACAGCATCGTTACATGACGTGGCTTGAAACCTTGTGCAAGGTTGCCATCAGTTCCCACGGTGTTCATTGATGTTGTTCTCTTTTTGCTGACACAAGGAAGGACGGGCAGGCGTAGGCGAAAATATCTCCTTTGGATTCAATGAGTCGACACCTTGCTTGCGCGCTGTTGTTGATCTTTGGCACGCGTCACAAAGCAGGGTGTCAGTGCGGTTCGGGGTTCATTTAAGCCGGCTGAGGCTGCGGGAAATTACACGAGAACGCCTCGCAACTGTTCGATCACGACAGCGCTTTTCCATAAACGTCAGATGTCGTGGATGGCATGTCCAGACACGCCTGATGGCCATTTGAGGGTTTTGTTTTTCATCTGGGTATGCGTAACAGGTACAAAAAAGCCCCGGTCTCCCGGGGCCTCTGTTGCTCAGGCGTCTGCCTACGCCTGCCCCGTCCGTTCGAAGCGCCGGGCCAGCAACAGGTAAGCGAAGATCCCCAGCACGCCGTGGGCGGCTACGAACCAAAGTGCGTTGTCGAAGGAGCCGGTGCTGGCCACTACGTAGCCGATCACCAGCGGGGTGACGATGCCGGCAATATTGCCGATGCCGTTGAACACGCCACCGCACAGGCCAACCATTTTCTTCGGTGCCACATCAGACAGCACCGCCCAACCCACCGCTGCCAGGCCCTTGCCGAAGAATGCCAAAGTCATCAGGGCAATTACCGCCGCGTTGCCATCCACGTAATTGGCCAGCACCAAGGTGGTGGACAACGCCATGCCGATCACGAACGGCGTCTTGCGCGCCCTGGACGGGTGCACGCCGCGGCGGATCAGCCAGTCGGACACGAAGCCGCCAAGGATGCCACCGGTAAAGCCGCAGATGGCCGGCAACGCGGCCACCCAGCCGGCCTCCATGATGGTCATGCCACGGCCCTTGATCAGGTAGATCGGGAACCAGGTGATGAAGAAATAGGTGAGCGCGGTAATGCAGTACTGCCCCAGGTAGACCGCCCACAGGTTGCGGCTGGTGAACAGCTGTGCAAGCTCCGCGCGGGTCGGTTTGCTCTTGGCCGTCTTGCGCTCTTTTTCCAGGTCGACCAGCGCTCCGCCTTCACGCATGTAGTCGAACTCTTCACGGCTCAACCCCGGTGCGCTGTGCGGCTCATGGTAAAGGCGGAACCACACCACGCTCAGCAGCAGGCCGAGCACGCCCATCCAGATGAATACCTGCTCCCAGCTCATCGTGTGGGTCATCCACGCCATCAGCGGCGCGAACACCACCACTGCCATGTACTGCGCCGAATTGAACAGCGCCGATGCGGTACCGCGCTCGCGGGTGGGGAACCAACAACTGACGATGCGCGAGTTGGCCGGGAATGCCGGTGACTCCACCAGGCCGAGCATGAAACGCATGGAGAACAACGCCACCGCAGCCGACACACCGGCCAGGCCCAGCCAGCCCACTGTGCCTTGCAGCAGGGTGAACAGCGACCAGAGAATCAGGCTGATGCCATACACGCGGCGTGCACCGAAGCGGTCCAGCAACCAGCCGCCGGGTACCTGGCCGAGGGCATAGGCCCAGGCGAAGGCAGAGAAGATCATGCCGAGCATGACCGGGTCCAGGCCGAGGTCCTTGAGTACCTCGGTGCCAGTGATCGACAGGGTGGCGCGGTCGGCATAGTTGATGACCGTGATGACAAAGATCAGCGCCAGGACAAGGAAGCGATGGCGGCCGATTGCGGCGACGGCCTGCGGTGCGGCGACGGCGGATTTGCTGTTCATGTGTACCCTCTTGCTTCTCGATGGAAGCGATTGTTCTTGTGCAGAGAAGGTGTGGCCTTGTGGTGTCGCTAGTGGCCCTATCGCCGGCAAGCCGGCGCCTACAGGTACATCACCGGGCTGCAAAGCAGTGGGCTCCCAGTGGAAGCCGGCTTGCCGGCGATAGGGGCTACGCGCAGTTCGGTGGCACCTCGCCGCGGAAACAGGCAGCGAGGTTGTCCAGCACCATTTGCCCCATTTCCAGGCGGGTCTGCAGGGTGGCGCTGCCTCGGTGCGGCTGCAGGCTGACCTGGTTGAGGTCACACAAAGCCGGTGGCACATGGGGTTCATCGACGAACACATCCAGCCCGGCACCGGCAATGCGCCGTTTGCGCAAAGCCTCGACCAGTGCGCCTTCATCCACCAACTTGCCGCGCGCCACGTTGATCAGGTAGCCCTGCGGGCCCAGCGCGTCGAGCACCTCGGCGCTCACCAGCACCTTGCTGCCATCAGCCGAGGCCGCTACCACCAGCACATCCACCGAACGCGCCAGTTCGACCAGGTCAGCGACGAAGCGGTAGCCACAGCCGTGCTGTTCGCGCCGGCCGTTGTAAGCAATGTGCATGTCGAAGGCGGCAGCGCGGCGGGCAATGGCCTTGCCGACTTGCCCCAGGCCAACGATGCCCAGCGCACTACCACTGACCTTGCGCGCCAACGGCAGGTTGACCGTGCCCCACAAGCCGTCACGCACCAGACGTTCACCTTCGCCCAGGCGGCGCAGTGTGTTGATGATCAACCCCATGGCCATATCGGCCACGTCATCGGTGAGCACCCCCGGTGTCGTGGTGACATGTATGCCGCGCTTCGCCGCGTGGTGCAGGTCGACAGCGTCGGTGCCGATGCCACTGATGGCGATGATCTGCAGCGCTGGCAGTTGATCCATCAGCGCATTGGCCAAGCCTTTGGCGCCACCGGTGACCACCCCACGAATACGAGGGCCGACTTCATCGAGCAGTTGTTGAGGATTGTCATGTCGATACAGCCGATGCACCTGGTAGGCACTGACCAGTTGCGTATCGATGGCATCCGGTACCGGCTGGGTGAGCAGCAGCTCGACGGCTGCGGTGTTGTCGTTGTTCATCGTTGATATCCGGCAACTTCAAAGGTGTGACTCGATGCTAGGCCGGCATTCGATACAGGTCTAATATAGATGGTGGATCGAATAATTCAGGAATTGAATCATGGAGCTGCACCAGCTGCGCTGCTTCGTAGCGGTTGCCGAGGAGCTGCATTTCGGCCGTGCCGCCAGCCGCCTGCACATGACCCAGCCGCCGTTGAGCCGGCAGATCCAGCTGTTGGAGCATTCGCTGGGGGTGCTGCTGCTCGAGCGCAACAACCGCCAGGCGCGGCTCACGCTCGCCGGGCAGAGCTTTCTGGAAGATGCCCGGCGCATACTGCAGATTGCCGAATCGGCCAGCCAGTCGGCCCGGCGCATTGCCCATGGCGAGGCTGGCCGACTGACGCTGGGCTTCACAGCGGTCGGGGCCTACAGCATGATCCCGCGCCTGCTGGTGCACGCCGCCAAGACCGTACCCGACATCGAACTGATGCTCAGCGAGCGTATCTCCGCAACCCAGGTGCATGACCTGGAGGCTGGGCTGATCGATGTCGGTCTGGTGCGCCAGGTACTGCCCAGCGCGCGCGTGGAGTACCTGCCGATCCACCGCGAGCCCTTCGTCGCCGCCCTCCCCGTCGGCCATGCACTGGCAGCGCGCGAGCGGCTCAAGCCGACCGATTTCGATCAGCAGCCGTTCGTGATGTACAGCGCCAACGAGGGGCGCTACTTCCATGATCGCATCGCCAATCTGTTTGCCCGCCACGAGGTGCAGCCGCGTTATCTGCACCAACTGGGGCAGACGCATTCGATTCTGGGGTTGGTGAATGTCGGGCTGGGCTGTGCGGTGGTGCCGGCATCGGCGCAGGCGCTGCGGCTGGAGCAGGTGGTGTTCAAGCCACTGATGGGGATGGACCAGCAGGCGGAGATCTTTCTGGCGTATTGCCGGGATAATCCGAATCCAGTGTTGGGCGCGTTTGTGGTGATGGCTCGGGCATTTTTTGAGGCGGGGTGAGGGGGCTGCTGCGCAGCCCAATCGCCGGCAAGCCGGCTCCCACAGGTACCCCGCTGCTCTCTAGCTCAGCGTAAACCCAGTGGGGCCGGCTTGCCGGCGATTGGGCACCGGGCTTCAACGCACCAGGCAAGGCCGCTTGTTATCGAACGTCCAGCCCGGGATCAGGAACTGCATCGCCACACCGTCATCCCGCGCTCCCAGCCCCATGCTGCGGTAGCACTCATGGGCCTTGGCCAGTTGGTCTTCATCCAGCTCCACCCCTAGCCCTGGGCGCTCTGGCACGCGCACATGGCCGTCGACGATGCGCAGCGGCTCGCGGGTAAGGCGCTGGCCGTCCTGCCAGATCCAGTGGGTGTCGATCGCCGTGATCTCACCCGGCGCCGCCGCGGCCACCTGGGTGAACATCGCCAATGAAATATCGAAGTGGTTGTTCGAATGCGAACCCCAGGTCAGGCCCCAGTCGTTGCACATCTGCGCCACCCGTACCGAGCCCTGCAAGGTCCAGAAGTGTGGGTCGGCCAAGGGGATGTCCACTGATTGCAACTGGATCGCATGGCCCATCTGGCGCCAGTCGGTGGCGATCATGTTGGTGGCGGTGGGCAAGCCGGTGGCACGGCGGAACTCGGCCATCACCTCACGGCCCGAATAGCCGTTTTCGGCACCGCACGGGTCTTCGGCATAGGCCAGCACGTGGTGCTTGTCACGGCACAGGGCGATGGCCTCTTGCAATGACCAGGCGCCATTGGGGTCTAGCGTGATACGCGCTTCGGGGAAGCGCTCGGCCAGCGCTGTCACCGCCTCCATCTCCTCTTCGCCACGCAGCACGCCGCCCTTGAGCTTGAAGTCGCTGAAGCCATAGCGCTGCTTGGCGGCTTCAGCCAGGCGCACCACGGCCTCAGGGGTCAGTGCCTTCTCGTGACGCAGGCGGAACCAGTCATCATCGGCATCGGCCTCGTTGCGGTAAGCCAGGTCGGTCTGCTGGCGGTCACCGATATAGAACAGGTAGCCGAGCATTTTCACCGCGTCGCGCTGCTGGCCTTCGCCAAGCAGCGCGGCCATGGGCACATTGAGGTGCTGGCCGAGCAAGTCGAGCAGCGCCGACTCGATGGCCGTCACCGCATGCACGGTAATGCGCAGGTCGAAGGTCTGCAGGCCACGCCCGCCGGCATCGCGGTTGGCGAAGGTCTGGCGCATGGCATTGAGCACACGCTGGTAGTGGCCGATCGGCTGGCCGACCACCAGGCTGCGGGCATCTTCCAGGGTCTGGCGGATCTTCTCGCCACCGGGCACTTCGCCCAGGCCCGTGTTGCCGGCGCTGTCACGCAGCACCACAACGTTACGGGTGAAGAACGGGCCATGGGCGCCACTGAGGTTGAGCAGCATGCTGTCATGGCCGGCAACCGGGATCACGCGCAGGTCGGTGACCACGGGGGTGCTGGTGTGGAGTGCGGGAGTCGTCTGCATGTTCATGATTGTTGTCTCGCAGTCATCAGTGGGTCTGGCCCAAGGCCGAAGGGGCCTTGAGGTCATTGGAGGGGACGCCCTTTGGGCGAGTGCGCACGAAGAACACCGCAATGGCCGCCAGCACCGAGGTCACGGCCAGGCCGTACAGGCCACCCTGGATCGACCCGGTCTGCTGCTCGAGCAGGCCGAAGGTGGTGGGCGCGACGAAGCCGCCCAGGTTGCCCACCGAGTTGATCAGGGCGATCACCGCCGCAGCGATACGTGCGTCCAGATAGCCTTGGGGGATCGGCCAGAACAGTGACGAAGCCGACTTGAAACCGATGGCGGCAAAGCACACCGCGACAAAGGCGAACACCGGCCCGCCCGTGGTCGACATGAACATGCCGATGGCCGCGATCACCAGGGCAGCAGCCACCCAGGCCTGCTGGAACTTCCAGCGTGAGGAGCCAGCGGCGAAGGCATACATGGCCAAAATCGAGATCAGCCACGGGATGGAGTTGAAGAAGCCGACCTGCAGGTCGCTCAGATCACCCATGCGTTTGATGATGCTGGGCAACCAGAAGGTCGCAGCGTAGATGGTCAGCTGGATGCAGAAGTAGATCAGGCAGAACAGCACGATCTGGCGGTCCTTGAGCAGGCTCCAGGACGATACCTTGACGGCGCCGGTGGCTTCGCGCTCACGTTGCTCGCGGTCGATGGTATCGACCAGCGCATCCTGCTCGGCCTTGCTCAGCCACTTGGCGTCGTGCGGTTTGGAGTCGAGCCAGAAGAACACGAAGAAGCACAGCGTGACCGAGGCCATGCCCTCAATGAACAACATCCACTGCCAGCCATGCATGCCCAGGCCCTGGATCTGCATCAGCGCGCCGGCCAGTGGGCCGGAGATCAGCGAGGCCAGCGCCGAGCCGCTGAGGAAGATGGCAATCGCCTTGCCGCGTTCGGCAGCTGGCAGCCAGCGGGTGAAGTAGTAGATCACCCCAGGGAAGAAGCCGGCCTCGGCAACACCGAGCAAAAAGCGCAGCACGTAGAACTGGGTTTCGTTCTGCACGAAGGCCATGGCCGTGGCCACCAGCCCCCAGGTGAACATGATGCGGGTCAGCCACAGGCGGGCGCCGACGCGCTGCAACAGCATGTTCGAGGGCACTTCGAACAGCGCATAGCCGATGAAGAACAGCCCGGCACCAAAACCATAGGCCGCAGCGCTGATGCCCAGGTCGCTTTCCAGATGCGGCCGGACGAAGCCGATGTTGACGCGGTCGAGGTAGTTGACGATGAACATGATCACGAACAGCGGCAGGACGTGGCGCTTGACCTTGGCCACGGCGCTGGCCAGCACGTCGCCACCGTTACGGGCAGACGGATCGAGGGTGTCGTTCACTTGTGTATCTCCCACTAATTGTTTTTGTGCGGGTCGAGGTGGTCTGACATGACAGTGGGCAGAGCATATGCGCGGCGAAGTTGTACGACAAGATGGCGATTGTCGTTAAAAACACAAAATACAAGCTTATAGATCGTATAAAAGCGGCGATAACGTTCCTAAGATCACTTTTAAGGTTACCCGGCGCCGCGAAAAAACAGGCAGAAACTATTTTTATCGGCTAACTTGTCGTACAAGCTAACTCGCCAACCGGAGCGGCCCATGCCCCAGCAGCCCCGCAAAACAGGCCACAGCCGTGCCCACGACCTGGTCTCCAGCCTGACCCAGCAGATCCTGCTGGGCACCATCAAGCCGGGCGACAAACTGCCGTCGGAAAACACCCTGGTGCGCGAGCACGGTGTCAGCCGCACCGTGGTGCGTGAAGCCCTGTCGAAGCTGCAGGCCTCTGGCCTGGTAGAGCCGCGCCACGGGATTGGTACCTTCGTGATGGCGCGCCCGGCGCAGGCCGGGTTACGTGTGGGAGTGGAGAATGCCGCAAGCGTGCGCGACCTGCTGGAACTGCGCATCGGCCTCGAAGGCCAGGCAGCCGCCCTCGCCGCCGTGCGCCGCAACGAACACCACCTGGCACGCATGCGCCAGGCGCTGGACGATTATCAGGACCTCGCCGCCGCCGGTGACAGTTGCATCGAAGCGGACCGCCGCTTTCACCTGCTGATCGCCGAGGCCACCGGCAACCTGTACTTCAGCGAGATGATGGCGCAGCTGGGCAATGGCCTGATTCCACGCAACCGCATGGCCATCGCCGAACGCGCCGGGGCCAACCTGGCCCGGCATGCCTACCTGGCCAACCTGGAGCATGAGGCGATTCTCAACGCCATTGGCCGGCAGGACCCGGATGCGGCGCGGGCGGCGATCTGCCTGCATCTGTCCAACAGCCGGGACCGCTTGTTGCCGGACTAAGACCGGCGACTACCAGGTCAGGCAGATCTTGCCGAAATGCCGGTTGCTCTCCTGGTAGCGGAACGCTTCGACGATCTGCTCCAGCTCAAAATGCTTGTCCACCACAGGCAGCAAGCCGTTGGCGTCGATCGCCCGGACCATCGCCTGCTGCTGCGCGCGGCTACCCACCAGCACGCCCTGCAGACGGATCTGCCGAACCAGCGCCTGAACCAGCGGCAACTGCCCGGCGACACCGGTAAGGATGCCGATCAATGACACATGCCCACCGATCCGTGCGGCAATCATCGACTGCTCCAGCGTCGCCGGCCCGCCTACCTCGATCACATGATCGACGCCACGGTTGCCGGTGAGTTCACGCACCTTCTCGCCCCAGGCCGGGGTGCTCTTGTAGTTGATCAGGTGATCAGCGCCCAGGGCCTTGAGGCGTTCGAGCTTGGCATCGCTGGACGAGGTGGCGATTACCGTGGCGCCTGCCAGCTTGGCGAACTGCAGGGCGAAGATCGACACGCCGCCGGTGCCCTGCACCAGTACGGTGTCACCGGGCTTGAGGTGATCGTCGCTCATCAGCGCACGCCAGGCCGTGAGGCCGGCGGTCGTCAGGGTGGCGGCTTCGGCGTGGCTGTAGCCCTTGGGCGCCAAGGTGAAGGAGGTGGCGCGGGCGGTGACCTGTTCACGCGCGTAGCCGTCGATGCCATCGCCCGGCACGCTGGCGAAGCCTTCGACCAGTGCCTGGCCATCGAGCCAGTCCGGGAAGAAGGTGCTGACCACGCTGTCGCCTACCTTGAACTCACTGACGCCCGCCCCGATCGCAATCACTTCGCCGGCGCCATCGGCCATGGGAATGCGCCGCTCGCTCGGCCCCCACATGCCGCTGACCACGGCAAAGTCGTGGTAGTTGAGGGAGCTGGCGTGCAGGCGTACGGTGATCTCGCCGGGCTTGGGCGCAGCAGCCTCGCAGGTGCCGACTTCGACCTTGTCGTAGCCGCCGCCGGGTTGCACGTAAATGGCTTTATGGGTCATGGCTGGTTCTCCGTTTGGGGAAAAGACTGGGGGTGAGCATAGACAGTAACGGCCCTATCGCCGGCAAGCTGGCTCCCACAGGTGCTCGGGCAGCCTTCAGCAGCGGTGATCAACTTGCCGGCGGCAGGGCAAGCGCAGACGACCGAAAACTCAGCCCAGCAACGCCCGCAAAGCACGGCAGTCCACCGCATGCCAGTCCACCAGTTCCGGCCATGGGTTATCCGGCAGGTTCACCAGCACTGTGCGCGCCCCGGCCGCTCGGCCGCAATCCAGGTCGAAGCGGTAGTCACCCACCATCACCAGTTCGCTCGGCGCCACACCCCAGGCACTGGCGATCTTCAGCAGGCCATCGGGGTTGGGCTTGGGCGCCGCCTCGTCACGACCGAGCACGTGCTCGACGGCAAAGCAATCCGCCAGGCCGATCGCCTCCAGCGTGACATGCGCCAGCTCACGCGCATTACGGGTAAGGATGCCCAACCGGCAGCCACGCCCGGCCAGCTCCCGCACCAGCTCCACAGCACCGGTAGCTGCAGTCGAGGCAACCGCCAGGTCGCGCTCGTGCTCCAGCAGCCACGCATGCTTGGCGGCCGCTTGCGCCGCAGGCAATGCCGCCAGGTGGGTGAGGATGTCGTCCTCGGGCGGAATCTCCAGTGCCTCACGAATGGCGGCAAAATCATGCACTGCCACGGTGAGGGTGCCGTCCATGTCGAACACCCAGTTGCGGATATCGGCCAGGCTCATGCCCAGTCCTTGCGGTGACGGATCAAGCCTTCCTGCGAAGACGACGCCACCAGTTGCCCGGCACGGTTGTAGATACTGCCCCGGCAGAAACCCCGGGCATTGCCGGCCCATGGGCTGTCGGTGGCGTACAGCAGCCACTCATCGGCGCGCAGGTTGCCGTGGAACCACAACGAGTGGTCGAGGCTGGCGATCTGCATGTCGCGCTGCCACACCGATTTGCCATGGGGCAACAGCGAGGTGGTCAGCAGGCCGAAGTCCGAGGCGTAGGCCAGCAGGTACTTGTGCAGCGCGGGCACGTCCGGCAGGGTGCCGTCGGCGCGGAACCAGGTGTATTTCACCGGGTCGCCGGGCTTGGGGTTGAACGGGTCACGCTCGGTGACCGGGCGTATCTCGATCGGCTTGGCACACAGCACCTTGTCACGAATGCGCTCAGGCAGGTGATCGGCCATGGCGCGGGCCAGTTCGACCTCGCTCGGCAGGTTCTCCGGCCCGACCACATCAGGCATCTGCGCCTGGTGCTCGAAACCTTCCTCGTCGTACTGGAACGACGCACTGCAAGTGAAAATGGTCTGGCCCTTCTGGATGGCCGTCACGCGCCGGGTACTGAAGCTGCCGCCATCGCGCACACGGTCGACCGAATAGACCACCGGCAGGCTGGCATCGCCCGGGCGCAGGAAGTAGCCGTGCAGCGAATGCACATGGCGCGCGTCTTCGACCGTCTGGCTGGCCGCCGACAGTGACTGGCCCAGCACCTGACCACCGTACAGCTGGCGGAAGCCCAGGTCCTGGCTGCGTCCACGGAACAGGTTCTCCTCGATCGATTCGAGGCTCAACAGGTCGACCAGGTCGTCCAACACATGACTCATCGGGGGTTCTCCTAGCAAGGCATCACAGCTCTACGGCGCTTTCATGAAGGCAAATGATACAGGGTTTGTCATCGGCACCGCGCATGACCGCTCATTCAGCGCGCAAGGTCTGCTCCCAGCGGGGCCGGTCGATGCGGTACAGCACGTGGGGCCGCAGCGGGTGCCCGGCGGGCAGGCGCGGGTGCTCGAAACTGCCTTGCAGGTCCTGCTCCATGCCGATGGCCTGCATGACCTTCTGCGACGGCAGGTTGGCCTCGGTAGTGAACGACACCACCTCCTCCAGGCGCAATTGGGCGAAAGCACAACGCAGGCAGGTCCACGCCGCCTCGCTGGCAAAGCCCAGGCCCCAGTGGCGCCGAGCAAGGCGCCAGCCGATTTCCACGGCCGGCGCGAACGGCGCATCGAAGTTGACGTTGAGCAGGCCGGTCATGCCGATGAAGGCGCCGCTGTCCTTGCGCTCCAGGGCCCACAGGCCGAAGCCGTATTCGTTGAAATGGCCGCGGATCCTGCCGATCAGTGCCGCCGCCTCCAGCCGCGTCATGGGGGCTGGAAAGTAACGCATCACCTGCGGGTCGGCGCTCATGGCGGCGAACTCGCGCAGGTCGTCGTCATGCCATTGGCGCAACACCAGGCGGGCGCTTTCCAGTTCAAGGATGGGGGTCATGGGGCGTGCTCCGGTTTTGCCGTGCTACAGGTTCAGCGTAGGCGCGGCGCAGCACTTTTACCCACAACCCAACAACTGGCAAGATCAGCACTGGCCCCGATTGCGAACCCACCATGCCGTTGCCGCTGATCTACCACGATGACTACAGCCCGGAGTTTCCACCCGAGCATCGTTTCCCCATGGACAAGTTCCGCTTGCTGCGCGACCACCTGGTCGAGAGCGGGCTGACCACCGACCAGGCTTTGCTGCGCCCGCAAATCTGCCCCAACGACATCCTCGCCCTGGCCCACGACCGCGACTATATCGAGCGCTACATGCACGGCGAGCTGTCGCGCGAGGACCAGCGCCGCCTGGGCTTGCCCTGGAGCGAGGCCTTGGCGCGGCGCACCGTGCGTGCGGTGGGCGGCTCGCTGCTGGCTGCCGAAATGGCGCTGCAGCACGGCCTGGCCTGCCACCTGGCCGGCGGTACCCACCACGCCCACTATGACCACCCAGCCGGTTTCTGCATCTTCAACGACCTGGCCGTGATCAGCCGCTACCTGCTCGAAGCCGGGCGGGTGCACCGGGTGCTGATCTTCGATTGCGACGTGCACCAGGGCGATGGCACCGCGCGCATCCTGCAGGACACCCCGGACGCCATCACCGTATCGTTGCACTGCGAACAGAACTTCCCGGCGCGCAAGGCCCACAGCGACTGGGACATTCCGCTGCCGCGGGGCATGGGTGACGCCGCCTACCTGAAGGTGGTGGAAGACGCGCTCAACTACCTGTTGCCGCTGTATCAACCCGACCTGGTGCTGTACGACGCCGGTGTGGACGTACATAAGGACGATGCCCTCGGCTACCTGCAACTGACCGATGCCGGCTTGGCTGCGCGCGACGAGCATGTCATGCGCCACTGCCTGGGGCGGGATATCCCGGTGGTCGGCGTGATCGGCGGCGGCTACAGCAAGGACAGGGAAGCCCTGGCGCGGCGCCACGGCATCCTCCACCACAGCGCGGCGAAGGTCATCAGTTGTTCACAATGACTGTGGAACCGCCTGTGGATAACCTGCTGGAAAGCCGCTACAGCCCTTTACCACCGTGCCCTGCAGCATACTGATCATTTTTTGCTCAGTGCTTGCATGGCCCCTGCTGCGTTAGAATGCGCGGTCTTTTCCACAGCCTGCTGACCACCATGTCCGATCTACGCCCCGCATCCCCTCCCCTGGCTGTCGTCATCGGCGCCGGCCCCGCCGGCCTGATGGCCGCCGAAGCCCTGGCCCAGGCGGGCCTGGCAGTGCAGGTGTTCGACGCCATGCCGTCGGTGGGCCGCAAGTTTCTGCTGGCGGGCGTCGGCGGCATGAACATTACCC